>RFPC01000176.1 GCA_009926305.1 bacterium | reverse complement strand
AATACCCCCTGCAAATATATATTTACCACCTGATAACTCTACGAATTTTGCTCTCTTAACTGTCTTTCCATCCTCAGTTGTGAAGTCGCCTGACACTTTAGGGTTGTACCGGACTGCGATTGTGATAGGTGTCAGTATACTGTTAAGAGTATCTGACCATTGGCCAACTACACCCGCATGGACGTTCTTCTGTCCTGTCCGGAGCACACGCTGCCTGCCTGCCTCGCTGACCTTGAAGGTCACGTCGGTCAGGTCGACAAACATTCGGTGAGCGATTACCTTTCCTTTCTTCTCACCTTCTAGTGCCATAATTGAGAAGCACTTTTTTGTAACATTGCGATATACGAATACTTTCACGTTATTCTCCTTTAATCACGTAGTCGCAACACTCAGTTGCGAATTTTAATTCTTCCTCGGTAGCACAATTGAATTGCGCTATCGTGACCCTTTTGCCCTTTCCTGCGAGAAGGACTATCAATTCCACCTGATAGAGCCATACTGGATGGCCAACTAATTCTCTGTATCTTGCTATTGTCATGGCTTGTTTCCTCCTTTGTATTTCTATTCGGCAATTCAGGCCGAAACTTTAACACTATTTTCATTCGGAGCTGACTGAGTACCAGAAAACTTACCCTTGCGTGCACCGTGCACGACTAGCCCGACAAAGAGAGTGTCAGAGAAGGCTGAGACGTCATCGGTCTCGCTGGCGTCTGCATAGCCTGCATCAGTCAATTCGTCGAGAGTCGAGAAGATTCTAGCGTGCGGCAAGTCTTGCCGGATACGAGAGTCAGCGAGCCCACCTACCGACTGGATGAGTCTGAAGTTAGGCGGAACGAGCCCTAAATCGTATGCCTTGTGGATGAATGGCAGGCTCTTTGAGTAGGCATAGAATTTCACGTCTGGGTTGAGGCGTGCGATTTCGAGCCAATTGAGCAAGTATTGCATGCTGTAGAAGTCACCGGAGTCATGCACTCGGATAGCCTTAATCTTCTTCTTCCAGCGCTGAATCTCGGAGTGCATATCTTGCACGAATGTCGGGGAGAGTGTCGCCTTAAACGCTGCCGCGCGTCGTTTGACGCCTGAGGCGAAAGCTTGCTGACCGACTGTAGCGTAGCAAAAGGCCTTGCATGACCCAGCGAGCGGGCAGTGAGTTATCGGGATGAGATTGAAACTAACGATGCCGCTCTTCTTGAGTTTAGTATTCCCATCGGAGAGCTTAATGTTAGCGGGCAGCGTGTCGTATTCGATGCCTAAATCAGCGAGACGTTTGCGAGTGTTTTCTATAAACATGTTAGACCCCTTTCCTCACGAGAACGAGTCTCGTTCGAGTATTGTGTTTCGCTCTTTTGAGCTCATCAGTGTAACCTCACAGTTACAGACACATGGTGCGAGGGTGTCAGTCCCGCATCCAGTCTCATCGTTCATTGGTTCTATTTGAACCCGACCGCTAACGACTAGAGCGGTGTTTCGGAGCGAGCGGAACTTGTCCTGACTCCCAGCCTAGCGGTTTTGAGCATTTACTCTGGCTTACCGTCTGCCGTTGTTTCTTATCCTCTTATCGGCATCCTTGCCGGAAACTTGAGAAGTTTTTTTACATTTTCTCAAGCGCCTGAATCATTTCATTGGCTTGCTTCAGGTCATGAACATCCCAAGCAATTTTCCACTTGAGAGCGTCAATTTTCGCTTGGAGCTCTGTGAGTTGCGCCTCATTGCGCTTAATCCTCTCAATTGCTCTATTGGCGCTTCTAAGCTCCGCTTCTAAGACTTGCTCTTTAGTCTTGAGTGAGCCATCTCGGTTCTTGCCGTAATAAACTGCGCTCATCTTGAATCCTCCTTGTTAGGTTCATCCTCTTATCGTCACTTCTCCGAAAACCTTTAGAGGTTTTTTGGAGATTTTTTGTCAGGAGCGTTTCACTCTCGACACTCCCTGTATAGCACACCCCATGCCAAGCGGGTTTCTCGTGTGATTACAGGTAGATGCAGGAAATGCACACGGTTCGCTGGTGTTTAAGGATTGGGCGGTTTTTAGCAAGCGGTTGATATCAGGCCGTTATTTTTTAGACAGTGTACA
>RFPC01000175.1 GCA_009926305.1 bacterium | reverse complement strand
CCAGAATGTCTACTGCTTTCCGTCCTCAAAATGTAGGGAAAGATTTCTTCACTATGAGGAATAACTGGGTTATCCAGTCTACCGGAAGCGCGATGCTCCATGCCTTTTTGACTGCGATGGAATACTTGACTCAGAGGTATGGTATAAAGGCTAGGTTCTGCATGTCGGTTCATGACAGTGTTCTGTACATGTGCCGCGAATCTGACGCCGATGTCGTCGCCGCTCTGTATCAAGTCGCTCACATCTGGTCTTGGGCATGGCTGCGGTACAACTACGGGATCTGCGAGATGCCACATGCCAATGCCTGGTTCAGTAGTATCGAGATCGATAAGATTTTTAGGAAGGCGGCTACGGCGAGTACGGTGACCGTCTCCCAGACTACCCCCGAGCCGAATGGCCGTGCTCATACGATCACAAGCCTCGTCCCTGTGCTAAACTCTTTGAGGAGTCTAGAACCCCCATTACCTTGATTTTTCTAGCAGAACTTGTAGCCACGACACAGTGCGGTATTGCCTCGTATTATGGTAAAGGCGATGGATTTGCAGGGCAAATCACTGCTTCGGGGGAAGTTATGAGCCCCAGCAAGATGACTACGGCGCACAAGAGGTTGCCCATGGGTACCAGGGTCCGGGTTACCAATAGGAGAAGTAAAAGATCCGTGGTTGTAAGGGTCAATGATAGGGGGCCTTACAGCGGTGGCCGCATTCTCGATTTGTCCTACGGCGCATTTACCAGGATAAGTTCTCCTAGCTCCGGAGTAATCCCTGTTTGCTATACGATCCTCTAGCTAGATCTTGTTGATAACAGAGCTGAGTAGGTATTTTACTGTGTTGCAATCGGATAAAATGTCCTCGATTACATTAAGAACACCGTACTCAGCTTTTTCATCCGCCTTCTTGTGAAGTTTGTCCAGAGCCTCGCATAGTTCTTCACACACTTTGAGAACTTCTTTGGCCAATTCACTACAATCGTCCCACTCAATCTCAGGGACACTATTAAAAATTTTAGCGGGAATCTCAATACCTTTACCTCTTGCCTGCTCGGCAAGTGTATCAATCTTTTCTTCTACCATTTCGTAGATTCTCATGAACAACAAATGGAAGGAGTAAAAATTCTCGCCCACTGAGTTCCAGTGAGCTAGCTGGGCTGCTCCGGCAAGATTGTATTGCGCTGTTAGAGCGTCGATAAATTCGGTTTCCATGGCGGGTAGGGGTAGAAAAGGATTACGTGGCAGTATCCTCATCATACCTTCTATTCAAATCTTGTGTTATAACCTGATAAGCGCTTGTTTCTACCTCGGTATTGGGTACGGTTCCTATGCTATTTCTCCACAGACCCATTTCGATGTTCAGTTTAAACCACGGAGGTATAGCCTCGCCAGATTTTATACCCTCTCTCATACATTTCCACACATTAGTGAGAGTTCCAGTCACAACCTTGCTGTTGTCTATACTGCCATCAGTTCCAATAGCGGTGATGGGGACAAATTCGTAAGTAGCGTTGCCAGATCCCTCCTCGCCAGTACACTGAACGCTCAAGTTGTCCCCTGTAAGCCTTCCACACCTGTTGTCTTCCACTACATACTTCTGGACCTCTCCCTCTCCTATCGTCCGTCGCCATACAGCGAGGCCGGTCTGCCTACTCTCAGAGCCCGGGGTAACCAGGCACTTACGGATAGGGAGGAAATCACCCACCTCGATGGGGTCGAATGCTGCGCAGGGCTGGGAGTAAAACCTACCGTCCGGTATCAACACTTCGATGGTATATGATTGCTCGTAGATAAACTGAGACGCCTCTTTTGTGACCTGAACGAAACGTTCGGGTCCTAATTCGAAACCGGTTTGAAACTCGAGACCTGGTATTTCAGGTACCCACCCTGTTATGGAATCTGCCAACAAATCAAGAATAGGCAGACAAAAAGAGTGTCCTTCCCTCTGTGCTTGCTTCTGTACTAAGGTAAGAGTATAGTTTAACGATCTCTTACGTACAGTAGGTATGTACGCCCCTTTATTGGGATTATCTGTGTTTCCGTTTGTAAACGCGACGATTATCATTACCCCTTCGGCCACTCGACCCGATTGGTCGAGTTCCTCTGCGAG
>RFPC01000174.1 GCA_009926305.1 bacterium | reverse complement strand
TAAAAGCGGATACACGGCGCCAGAAACAGAGAAGCGTCCGGATGGAGGGAAATTTGAGGCCCATGAGGATCTGCTCTATTTCCCCCAACGAACGAAATTATTACCTGGATATCCTGAGATCGACCCGCTTGTTAGAGAGGTGCATTCTCTGCTTCAAGGATATGGAGAAACCTGTTATCAAGTGATGTTTGCTGGACTCGGAGTTGCTAAGCAGTGTGAGGAAAGAAGCATCGCTCCAACGGAGTGCTCTGTTTTACGAATAGCACACTATCTCTCCCGTGATTCGATCGAAACTCCATTAGAAGACTCTGTCTGGTTGTATGAGCATAAAGATATCAGCCCAATCGCCATCTATCTTCCGACTGAAAGTGAGGGGCTCCAGGTGAAAATGGATGGAAAGTGGAAAGACCTTCTCGTTCCCGATGACTGTATCGTTTTGAATACTGGCTTCACACTGGAGCGGATGACTGCTGGATTAATACGACCTGTTGAGCATCGCGTCTTAATGCCTGGTAAAGATGAGCCCTCGAGAGAACGGCTGTCGATTACCTTCTTTATGAACTTCGCAGACGACTTTGATATGACGCCTCTTTCGGAGTGTTTTAATAGTTATAAAGATCGCGTAGCGCGTGGGCTTATATCAGCTGAAAGAACGGCAGAGATCGAACAACTACTTACTCCAAGAGGCACCTTTAAGGATTTTATGAAAGCGGAAGGACTCCGTCGGCAGCAGATAACTCGGCATAGCACAGAGGAAGAAAAGGCTGCAATTCAGGAGACTTTAAGAGAGCTCCTTGCGAAAGGGCATCTTACCGATCTTTTCCCAGACGGCTTGTAGCTTGTTCGGCCCTGAAAAAAAAGATGCTGGTACTTGAATAGAGGTTGGGTACGATCCAGATGTTGCACGCGAGCGGGAGCGCAAACAGGACAATGGTGTAAGGCAGAGCCTTCCACACCATTACGGTATACGAGAGTCGCACGTTGGCGGCGATTCCCCCCCCCACTCACGTCCCCCCCCCCTCAAGCGGGGAAAGCCTTTTACTCACTAAGCTTCACCACTGCCTGCCAAAAGGCACTCATGAAGTACTTTAGCTGGAAAATACTCAACTAACTCTATGGCTGTTATGAATCCCTTAAGCGGAAGCTCTACTTCACTTACTACCGTCTCAAACACCCGCTGTACTTCAGGCAAATCCCGGCGAGGAAATATACTGATATGGGGAACGAAACTACTAACTGAGTTAAGGGGATTATTCGCTCCACCTCCAGCCTTAACAACTTCACTTAAAATTCTATGGAGCTCAAGCAACTCTCTCGTTGGAGTTACCCCAAGAAAAATCATAGGCGACTTTCCACCCCAGGTAGCTAACGATGATACCGTGATAGGAACAGCCGCTATTTCCCTTAGCTGCTCAAAGTTAGAAACTCCATGCTCACGTTCAGAACTGGTAAAACTCAAATGTGGCCAACCGAAGTCTTCCTTAAGACTAATATTTAAGCCACAGGAGCTTACCAGCTCCCAAATGTCACTAATTCGCTCTAACAATTCAGGGTTGAATCGACCTTGTAGGACGAAATGTTTCATTCACCGCAATCTCAATTTTCCTAAATCGACCAGATTATAATTAACTGCCAAGAGTAATATGACAGAACACAGCGCTCTCGCACAGACAATTACACACTTTACTGGAAGCAGTCTCATATTGGGCGGCCTTACCCCAGAGAGCCCTCTGTGGTCTAACATCCTCGACGTAGTACAAGACTCTTACTACGAAAGCCTAGCTTCTGATTTCGGGTACGACCAGTGCGACTTTCCATTTAAAGCCCAATTGACCCTTTACTTTCCGAACGTCTGTTCACCTCCTTGTGCTGTATCAGAGAAAATGAGCTCTATTATTGAAGGCTCCGACATTTGCCTCTTCTCTACTCGGCACTGTGGATATGCCACGCCCTATCATGTGGGTAATATCGTAACCTCCATGTGCCAATGGAACTCTACAGTTTCAGCTCAATCTCGAATTACCTATATGCAGGAGCATCTTCAACTCGAGAAATGTCAGCCACTATTCCGAAGGATTGTCTTCGACTCAATCGACTCA
>RFPC01000173.1 GCA_009926305.1 bacterium | reverse complement strand
TAATCTCCTCGTATCTCATCTCTCTCTCCTCTCAAGGACCTAAAAAAGTAGAGGGGGCCTAAACCCCCAATGAGCGCGGTCCCAGTCACGCTCATCTTATATATAACACAACCTCTCCGCTTTGTCAAGAGATTTTTTTACACCGCATAAAAAAAAATCGGAGCAGCTTCATACCGCTCCAACTACTTATTATCTAACCTCTTTTCTTATCCTCTCCGAACTTTGGGCAAGTCTCCCCCTACCCCTAGCGACCAAAAAAAAATCGCTAGTTTATCACACGAGGTTGCCCCTCGCCGCTGTGTCCCTGTCAACCTCTACCCTGGGTACTTGCCACGCCTCATCAGCGCATCCGGTGTTGGTCCTGAAGCTAGTCTTACTTCTTCTCGGATTCATCATCCGTGTAATCTAGCGCGGGAGTGAAAGGAATTTGCATCCCGGAGTTTATTGTCCATCCATAGACGCTCTTCACGGAGCAATTGCAGTATAACACAATCGGAATAAAAAGTCAAGAACTATTTATAAAAATATTTCTCCGCTTATTGTTGACAGCGAGCGCGTTGTGTTTTATACTGACTGTGAAAGGAGATAGTATGACTGAGCGAATCTATGACTTCACCTGTACTGAATGTCAGATAACAGTCGAGAAATGGCAGAAAGCGGATGATAACAGCCCACTTACTTGCGATAACTGTCAGAAACCTACACTTAAGCGTAACTTTCCAGCACCATCTTTCAAGATGCCGAGAGAGAGCCAGCATGGTTTCGATGGGAACGGCGCGAGAGTTAGGTTTGGTGAGGCCGGAAGATACAATCCAAAGACAGGAAAAATCGACACATGACTATTTTATTTTTATTCTTACTTACCTTTGGTATTAGCTTACTTCTCATACTAATATATCAGCAACAGCAGCTGGAAAAGGAGCGTAAACGAAAAGAGCTAGCAGAAGCGGAACAAATGTTTGCTCAACGTATCGCTCTTAAGCCTAAACACATGGGCGATAGACATGCATCTGGGGCCTCTCCTGTAGTCTTTGGAGATGTAGATGAAGATAAGTAAGGAAAAGGTTAAAGAGCTCGCTAAGAAACATCTCAAGGTAGAGAAAAACCAGCTACTACCCTACGTGATTGCGATTGGAGCATCTGCAACAGTCGTATATATGGCTCTGAACCCACGAGTAGAGGTTGTAGAGAAGCGAGTTGAGGTAGAGAAAGTAGTAGACCGCAATAAGACAACTAAGCGCAAGGAAACTCGTCCAGACGGTACTGTAATTGAGACTGTAATAAATGATGAGAGCACTACAAAGACGGATACAAACTCTAGTATTGTTTCTTCACCTCTACCGAAGTACTCATTAGCTATTGACTATACGCTCCCACGACCTTATACAGACCCAACAGCGTACATTATTCGTGGCGGAATGAGACTAGGCGATACTCCGTTTCACCTGGATATGAGCGCAGGTCTTAACAGATTCACTATAGGTGTTAGGTTTGAGTTTTAGGAGGAGAAAGCATGAGAAAGAACATTAAGACGGACAAACCTATTACTATCACAATCCCTGTATGGCACTCTATGCGGGATATGAAGCTCTCAAGGTTAGATTACGACCGTCAAATGGTGCGGATTGAGCTAAAGCCAGGTACATACTCAACAGAAACTCTCGAGAAGCTGATTATCAAAGGCGCTGATATTGACCGAGACACCGTTAAGTACTTGAAAAAGCTTGGATATTGTCCTGGCGCTCTACCAGAAGACGAATTTGACGGAATATCGACCTACCTTGACCCGGAAGAGGAGCTTAATTAATGGGCGGGTGGCTAGAAACACAGAAGAAACTTGACAAAGCTCGGGCCGAAATGGTAAAGCTCACCGGTAATAGCATGGCCGCAGCTGATAAAACAGTGCGCCTAGCTGTTTACGGGGTTACCGGTAGCCATAAAGGCGTGGATGAGCTAGATAACAGCCAAGTAGCGGCGTTAGTTCTGCGAATGTTTACAGAAGGGGGTCAGTAATATGGATTGTCCAGCTTGCGGTCACAGTCTGGAATGTTATATAGGCTATCTTGGCGGTCTGAAAATCTTCTTCACGACCTGTGACGAG
>RFPC01000172.1 GCA_009926305.1 bacterium | reverse complement strand
AAACGCCTCACTACGAAGCTCAGACATCTGCATTGCATCGATATCAGACTCAGTAGAAGGAGTGCCTCGCCGAGGAAGATCAACCCATACGCAAGACTTTCCTGACAGAGACCACCACTGATTGACATCTTCCCAATCCTCAGGTGAAAGACGACTACTAAGCATCATAACACGAGCTCCGGAAAGATCTGCACCTTGTGATCGAAGCCACGCCATCTGTCTCTTTGCCCTAAGCTGAGCATCAACACCTGGCCCGCTCCAACCAAGATCCTTCTCGTCCTCACGTGTATAACGATAACGCTGACGAACAGTACCACCCTTAATGTTCGAAACGACAAGATAAGTGCGAAACTCTGTATTATTTGAACGAGACATAATTTTCTCCAATCATTTCTAGCGGTTAAAAATTATTAGCGTAATTCTCATCAGGCCAAATAGAATAAGCACAGTAACCATTCTCCCACCACTCAGCCTCGTTATCCCAAGACTCAGCAGGCAGATTATCATTAATGTCATAGACACGAGCTTCAACAAGATCTACACCTTGCTCTCGAAGCCACTCCACCTGAAGCTTCTTTCTCTCCTCCCAGTCGATACCGTTTGGTCCCTCCCAACAAAGACGCTCAGCATCCTCTTTTGTGTAACGATAGCGCTGAAGAACTTTTCTGTCATCCAGCCCAGTCACAACAAGATACATACGAAACTCTGTATTATTTGAACGAGACATAACTTGCTCCAATCATTTTATAAATTAAAAGATTTTTTTATTGGTCTTAATTAACATAGAGATTATACTACAAATATATCTTCATTACAATTAAAAGTTCCTATCTCACAGAATCACTGCGATTACCAGTAAGATTTGCAACGCTAACATGATATCTACGCTCTGGCTCTGGATCGAAACTCTCACCTGTCAGAGAATTCATGATCGTCTTAACAAACTCACACATCTCTTCTTGATTCTCTAACCAAAGAACCCATGACTTACGGCCAAGTTCTTCATCTACTCTAACTTCTACACCATCAGCAAAGACGATTTCAGGAGCTGAAAGATCATCCAAGCAGCTATTTTTTAGAATCGTCTTGTATGGCTTAAGAAAAGACTGGTGAATCAACGTCACGTGCAGATACTTGTTCTTCAAACGAACCGCTTCAGGGGGAAGCTCCAGCTGCTCAATGAAAGAAATCTGCTCGTCACTTAACTTAATCTTTAGAACACCATCAAAAACTACACTAGACATGTCAAACTCCTACGCTCTAATAGATCTTCTTTGTCCCTAAGAAAGTTCCAATAGAAACATGATGAGTTAATTCACCACTCTTGCTTTTAAAGATTTGCTTACTCTTACTATCTGGATAAACTTCTTTATCATCAACCCAAATTGTTGCAAGCCAAATCTTTACTGCACCATTCGCATAAAACCCAGCATGCCTAGCATCTGATGCATCTTCAAGCGTTGTCAAATTATTATAATCTAGATTTGCTGTAGTAACAATTTCAGCACGATAATTTGTATTCGCAAATCTTTTACTAAACTCTTCTTGCGCCATCCCGATCAAAACTAACTGCCTAGGTGTAAGCTTGTCTTCAAGAATGACACTCTTTACCGATGTTGCAAGCTTCAACTTATTCATAACAAACTCCAGTCATTTCCAGCAGTTAAAAGTTATTAACAGAACTCGTTCCAAGCGTCCATCCCACCCCGAGCAAACGCCTCCGACGCAAGCTCCATCCTCTGCATCTCATCCACATCCCTCTCAGTAGAAGGACGACCCTGTCGCTTAGGAAGATCAGACCATACAGCGTAGTAACCCTTCTTCCACCACTTCGTCTCATCCTCCCAAGCCTCATGAGGCAGACGATCAGCGAAGTCATAAACCCGAGCTCCAACAAGATCTGCTCCCTGCGCCCGAAGCCATGCCATCTTTGCCTCTGTACGAACTCCACGATCTACCTGCGGAACATCCCAACCAAGACGCTCAACGTCCTCCTTGGTGAAACGATAACGCCCGCGAATCTTACCATCACTGAGATTGGTGACCACGAAATACTGACGAAACTCGGTACCATCTACACAAGACATAATCCACTCCAATCATTTGAGCAGTTAAAAGAAATTTTT
>RFPC01000171.1 GCA_009926305.1 bacterium | reverse complement strand
ATCGTATTAGCTTTCACATTGAGATGTTTACGACACATGCGAACCCCACAAGTTCAGATGTTCACGACACATGCGAACCTATAAGTTTACATGTTCACGGCACCTCTGAACCCACAAGTTCAAATGTTCACGACACCTCTAATGTACGGCTAAAACGAACCTAGTTCACGGCTAGACTCAATCGACTTACTGTTTACAAAGTGGCCCCCTGTGTCCAATTAAGGTTTAGCGCGTTTTCCTGTCTTTAATGACAAAAAGAACGGCACTGTCAGTGCAAGCAGCAATGCTTGTGTATGTAAGGCTGACACAGGACTGGGGTTTCACCCCAGTTGGTTTTTTGGATGTTTGTTCCCAAATACAAACATCAAACAGCAGGACCTTCAGATGACTGCTTTACCAATATCTCTGTTAAAAACAAACCCCGAATGTCTCCTTATTCTCTTTGCTTTTATACAAGGAGGCATTCACTCACTGTCGCAATGACAGAAAGGCATATTCTTATGTCTACACCTGTTAAACTGGTCCTCACTGTGTCGGGTAAAACCCACACAGTGAAGGTTTCCAGTCGCCGCCAAGCGGAGAGAGAGATTACAGCTCTCTTCCCAACTGGTGACTGGTCACAAAAGACGCGTCAGGCGCGTCGTGACGCGAGTATTGCACTCGGAAATGCTTGGACTGCCCGATTCGGAAAAGGCAGCTCCGAGACACCAAAGGCGCGTAAGGCGCGCCCATCAGAGGCTTTGGCTTTAAAGATAGCTGAAGACCTTGCCACTTGGCATGTCGTCGCTGAGCGTGGCGAGCAGATGAAAATCTCTCTTGAAGAGCGCAGGAAGCCTCTTACTCAAAAAGAGCAAGAGAGAGTTGAAGAGCTTGCGCTCAACATCGAGAAATATTCTCGATGGGAGAAAGAGCGCCACACAGAGCGCACAGAGCGCCGCATGACGCGCAAGCGCTCAAACCGCGCCTTAAGTTCGCTTGAGGCTATCAAGGGCTGTAAAGCCCCGAAGCAAGGGCCAGCCATCGAGATGGCCCTCACGCCAGCTCGTAAGTTGGTGTTTAAAGAGCTGCGCAAAGCACGTGCAGCAAGGAAAGCCGCTATCAATGCGGCTAAGCGCGCCCTCGAAGCGCGATTCAGCAGCCTTGGCCCTGTGGTGATCAACGCTGCTGTTGAAACCGTCGTCGACAGGCTTGAAGCAGTTGGCGCTGAAATCAACTGCGAGGCGATCAAAAACAAAGCCTCTTTAGAGGTGGTATTCAAGGCCACCCGTAAAGAGCGCAACGATTTCTTTGAGGAGCAGCGCGCATAATGACGCGCCCAAACAATTCTCAGCAGAATAGGCCTGCTGTGATTAAGGCTTCAAGAACGTTGAAGTTAACTGGACGCTCGACCTGGAAAGTGGATTGCCAGGTTAACGTTGCTCCAGGAAAGAAACCTGAAGCAAGGTTAAGGAAGACTTTGAAGAACATTGGTGGCATGCCAATGGATCGTCTCAAAGTAATTCAAATCCTTCATGAGCTTGGATATGAGTTGCCAACGATAGAGCAACTTAAACAGCTCAAGCAAACTCAAGGTCTTGATGCAGGGCTTTACTGGGTTCAACACTCAGATGAGTACCTCTGGGACTCTGAGAATGGAACCTTGACGCTTCGGGGAGATGTCGGCAAAGTTTGGATCTTAGGACTTTCAAAGTCTGGCCAACTCGACATTTTCTCGGAAGAGAAAGTTGTAGCTGAACCTGTTATGGCTCAGGCTGAGCCTTCAGTTGAGCCATCTAAGGCTTTATACAATCACCCAATGATTATCGCTACGGTTCCGAACAAGCATATAAATGGGTGGAGAACAGTTGACTCACCAATCAAAGTTCAAACAGGAGTTACACCACAGTCAAGATTGCGAAAGACAATCAAGGATCTTGGAGGAATGCCTACAAAGCATTCTCAAATCCAAGAAATTCTGGCAGAACTTGGCTATAGGTTACCAACTGTTGATGAGCTTTATTTGCTCATACCTGAGAGTAGAGTTGTTAACAACTGCTACTGGGTACAAAGTCGCAACAATTGCCTCTTTGACCCTTTCAAAAGAAAATGGGCAAAGATTTCTTCAAAGGGCAAGGATATTAATATCCTT
>RFPC01000170.1 GCA_009926305.1 bacterium | reverse complement strand
CACGAAAGGCAGGGTTGACTCTGACTGGAGCCATTTTGTTTGCAGTTGCAGCTGTCCTCTTCCTCGTTTATGCCGTGTTCCTCATTCCAAGCATCATTTTCGGATTCGTAGGATACGCAAATCAGAAGAAACTCAACAAAGCAGAAGGTTAATCCCTTGAATTGGGGTAGCCAGGCTTAGGTCTGGCTACCCCTTGCTCATTGTCATTTAGGAAAACGGCAGGAAATCCCACGCCCTCCTCTTTGCAGTGAATTGCTAGTCAGGGTTCTTCGTGAGGCATTAAAGCCTTTGGGAAAAATAGTTGTAATTTTTAGTTGTAATTTCGAAAATCAGAGGCTTAAACAAGCCAATCTAAGGGCGGGTGGATCTAACTAGGCTCCACGAAAGCTCTTTTCCGTTACTTGAAAAATTAGACGTCGCAAAATCATGCGACTTTCTTGCTTGGCGCTGACAGACTCTTTTTATGCCATCCGCGTTCTATGGAGTCGTGACGACACGAATTTTCTGTCGCACTGGATGCCCGTCCCGGCGACCAAATCCAGAGAATGTCCTTTACTTCTCAAACATCAACGAGCCAAAGAAGATTGGCTTTCGAGCGTGCAAGAGGTGCCGACCAGATCTTCCCTCGCCTGCTTTAGAGGAATTTCAGCGACAAATGACTGAAGATTTTGTTCAGCTTGCGATTAGCAGTCCGGAGAAAACAATCCGTCAACTTGCTGAAGAGCTGGCAGTGTCGAGGCGGCAACTGGAGAGAATCACTGTCATTGTTTCAGGGTTGACACCTCGTAAATTGGCGAGACGAGAGCAGAGCAAATTGTGAGGAAGCCATCGAAGTGGCTCCCTGGATTTATTGCCCTTGGGCTGGTGTGGGGGTTGTCCTTCCTTTTCGTTGAACTCGCTCTCATCTCTTTCACTCCGATTGGTATTGCGTTCCTTCGTGGGCTTCTCGGTGCAGTTTCTCTCCTTGTCCTAGTGGCAGTAACTCGGCAAAAACTTCCTCGAGTGTGGAGACATTGGTTACACATTTCGATTGTCGCTGTGTTGCTAAATGCTGCTCCCGGGTTTCTTTTTGCCCTTGGGCAGGAAACAGTGAGTAGTTCGATTGCAGGAGTTATCAACGCGACCACGCCTCTCATGACGGTTCTCATCATCATTTCTTTTTTTCGTGATCAAACCCCCACCGTTGATCAATTCTTGGGAATAGTCGTAGGGTTTTTTGGAATTCTCCTGGTGATGGAGATCTTTTCTTCTAGCAATCAAGCATCTGTCGCAGGAGTCATCACTCTCCTGATGGCAACCTTGTGTTACGGGCTAGCGATGCCCTACGCGAAGCGTTTTGTTTCCCCCTTGCCTTACAGTCCTTATGTTCTAGCTGCGTCGCAGGTTTCTGCGTCAGCTGCCCTGACCGCTCTACCCGCAATTCTGTGGGGAATTACGCATGATGTGATCACTGGCACTTCTCTCGCTGGAATTGCTTTACTGGGCGTGCTTGGAACGGGGGTTGCTTATGTATGGAATTACCGAAATATTGAGTTGGCGGGGAGCGTCGTTGCTTCTTCGGTCACATACATAACTCCCGTCGTGGCTGTCATTGCGGGCGTTCTCGTCCTCGGTGATCAGCTGTCACCGTCGCAGGTTGCTGGCGGTATTTTGATAGTGCTTTCGGCTCTTCTCGTCCAGGGTCGACTGAGGGTAACTCGAACGAGGAATAGGTAGCCAACTTATGCCGATAGTTGTAATTTTTAGTTGTAATTGCAGAAAACAGCCCCTCAAACAAGCCGATCCCCAAGGGCGAGTGGAGTTACCTAGGCTCCACAATTCGGCAACTGCAGCCTCAGTGCGACATTTGCTTCCGGAGCAGAGAGAAGTGAGGAAAGCCTGCTCCCTAAAGGCGGAAAGCCAGAACGATAGCAAGAAGCAGGAATACACTCGCCACCGTGAATTCCATGGCGATAGCTACGCGTGGTCTAAGAAAGAACTTTCTCGCGGCACTGGCGGCATACACGAGGGGCACTAACCAGATTACGGTCGCCACAAGGAAGGTCGCGCTCAGCAGGGTCAGTTGCCAGAATGCACTCTGCGACTCACCCAAGAACTGGGGAAAAAATGCCAGGAAGAAGATTAAGACCTTGGGGTTTGTCACATTCGTGATGAGAGACAT
>RFPC01000169.1 GCA_009926305.1 bacterium | reverse complement strand
CGCGTATTCTTGATTGTTCGCTACTGATCCATCGAGAAGAATAATCAGGGCGCGCAATAAATCCATCGCGTGTTTCGGCCCATTTCAGAATTACATACGGCCGCAGCTCTTTGATGTTTGTGAAAAATCTACGATTCAGGTGCCAGCATTGTGAAGGAAGGATTCCAGAAACAACTTCTATTCCAGCTTTCATTAATGCTTCTGTTCCACGACCAGAAACCAGTGGATTCGGATCTTGTGTTCCAAAGACAACCCGTGGAATTCCCATTTCTTTAATAAGCGTTGTGCATGGAGGTGTTTTACCATGGTGAGCGCATGGCTCTAAATTTACGTAGAGAGTCGCTTTTTTTAGTAGTTCAGGGGTTTCAACGCTGTCAATTGCTTGAACTTCGGCATGCGACCCTCCGTATGTTTCGTGAAAACCCTCTCCTATAATCCTTCCCTCGGCTACAAGCAATGCCCCTACGAGAGGGTTTGGAGATACCCCTCCAAGCCCCTGTGCTGCAATTTTGCAGCATTGGGAGATAAGAATTTCGTGTTGGGAAGAAAAAATACTCATAATGAGATAATGTCTAAACCTAAAATCAGTGCTTGAAGTGCTATGGTAGTATAAAATGATAGAGGAGATATAGAAAAGATGGTCGAAATTTTTTGGGCAAGTAGTTGTTCCGAGAGATAGTTTTCATCGATCTCTGATATTTTGACAGCCAAGAATTGCATGAGCATTGATACTATTTCAACAATCTGAGTCTTTCTATGTTTCAAAAGCCTGACTCTTCCCGTCTTAGGACAGCTCAACACGAGCAAGGTGTGCAGAAGCTGATTTCAGGGATAGCGGATTATAGGTCTTCATATAAGAGTTATATCGAAAAGACTCGCGAGCCGTGGGATCACTGCGGAGAGGCCTCAGCTACAGTACTGGTTCTTATGGAAGAGCTCATCAACGCACATGAGCTTGATGCGAAGACATTTGAATTTTCGATAGCTCAGGGAGTTACCACATGGCTTTTATCTCCAGTTGAATTGGGACGAGATAACCTTTTACAGCTCAATCGTTTCGAGCGAGATTTTGTGGAACAGCATGTTAACCCACGGATGGCCGCTACGACGATCCGGCGTTGTGTTTATAATCCTCACTCGGAAGTCAATGGTGCGCTAAGAGAGGGAGGCGTAGAGCTAGCAGGTGTGCTCTCACGGGCTGCCTCTTCCTACCTTTTAAAGCCTGATGAGGAAGAGGTGCTCAACCAATATAGCGCAGCATTTTGCAAAAAATGGGGTAATCAGAATGACAATCCCCTTCAGGACATCGAGTACCAGGAATCAGGTCATGTTATAGCGCTTGTTCGTAGTTATGGCTCTGATGCTCTGGGAGTTGTCGATTTCACGAGTTGTCAGTTCGATCAGCGGGTTCCGTTAATTGCATCATGCGTTCCCGAGGTGGCATGGATGATTCCAGAGATGGGAAAACTTCCTCTCGTACCTGAGCAACAGGTGGAGCCGCTTGGTATCGGTTATACCATTTCTCCGGGGTCATTCTCGTTTGGTTCAATTGATCAGCAGCTGGAAAAGTATTCGAGAAAGAAGGAACTACATCTGGAACGAATTAGAGAGTTAAAGCAAATTCCAATGTTAAACAATCTTCACGCTACGGTGTAGCCTAAGATTTTTCCCGATAGATCTCTCAGGCTATTTTATATGGCTCTCAGAAAAAAGCAGAGCCACCAGCTCTTCTCTCGCGGCGATTGTATTTTCCAGTTACAGTAAAGAGACGGAAGAGAATTCCACATACCTCTAAACAAGAGTGACGTATGAAAGCACATGAAGAGAGTTGGAAGGAGGCTGATCGCAAATTGTTTCAATTTGGAAAGAGTCTTGAGATTCTAGCAGAGCTTCAGTGGCCTAAATCTGTGAGCGACTCGTTTTTGGGGTCTATGAGAGAGAAGAAAGTAGTACTTCCATCTTTTTCTGTCTCTGCTAATAGTTACGAGAAGGAGCTCCATGAAATTTCAGATATTCAGCGCGCACTCCAGGCAGATCATCCTATCCCAAGATTCCTTTTTGCTGTTGCAGAGTCCTATAAACAGGCGCTTTTGATGCTTGCCTCCAAGGGAAAATCAGATTTTACGACATATTCAATTGCACTCTTTGGCTCTACAAGAAGCAATGATGATCCGAAAGCACGCGAGACGC
>RFPC01000168.1 GCA_009926305.1 bacterium | reverse complement strand
TCCCGGGGGAAACACTAACAACACATTCCGGACTATGCGGTACTTCTGAGTGGTCTCCTGATACCCAATACATCTCAAAGCACCAGTGAAGAGAATCCAATCGCCTCTTTGCACAAACACATGAGACCCCGGACCGGTGTGAATTCACATGAGTGCGTTCGGTAGTTGTGTGGAATCATTCGAGGGCGAACTGCCTCAATTGCTTCCCTCCCAGCAAATCCCTTCCCCGCTTCTTCACTATCTCTACCTGTCTCGCCTCTAGTTTGCCATACATGAGCAGAGAATGCTCTGCCTGCGTGAGCTTCTCATACCCAAGTAAACGCTCGTTCCTAAGTACGTGCTCCTCTACATTCTCTACCCCCGGCAAAAGCTTCTGGGAGTGCCGTCTTTCTCAGAGGTGACCTCCTGGATATCTCTGACAGTGCAGCGGAACAGCTCGATGAAGTCCCGCACAAAGAGTGCTCTGGTGTCTTTTGAAAAGTGAGGAGGAGATTATATGTAGTTTTTTCTATGGACAGGGCATAGAGAGCGACGTTGTTGCGTGTCAGATACTTAGCAGCATAGCCAAGAATCGCCTGTTCTAGTCTGCGGTTATTTACAAACCAAAGCGCTTCGTTTCTTGTTCGAGTTGTGAGAACATTTGTATACTCACTCGTTTCTTTTCGTGTATGTTATCCCACAGTAAAAGCCCTCCTACGCTTTTACTAGTCGCTCGGCATCGATGATTGAATGGTTTTGCAATGTGATAGGCATAGACTGGCTGGATGCCATCTCAATAATTAATAACATTAGACCTCTTTACTATCCCTTCTTAGAAAAAGCTGACTGGAAACAGATGTCGGCCGAATCCGCCTAAAAGGGATAACCTAAGAGGTCTCAAGGGCATTCCTTTCCTTAAGTATTGCCACAATATTCTCAGCCATAATTTCAATTCCCTTACTGTTCTGATGGGGATCAATTACTGAGTTCATGTGAGCACGTTTATATATGTCCTCCGAAAATACAAAAGATGGAATAGCTGCTTGGTCGAGGAATGCCTTATAAAGGGCGTGATATTTTAGACCAAAGTCACTTTGTATCTCTCCATGTAGAAATGCATATATAGGAATGTTCCTCGCATTCAATAATTCCGCAAGTTTCTTCACAGCATCCTTTGTGTCGATGGCCTGAGGTGAATCCCTCTGAACGTACTTATTATTCAAGCGCCTCATGAAGCCTATCCTTCTATATCGCTCGAATATAGCCCAGAGATGGCTATGCTCGGTCAACCAGCGACGTTGCAGCTCTGTTCTTTTGTCCCAATAAGGATTTTCTAGACCACTCGGTCTGGCTCGTAGCTCCTCAAGCGGGACTAACGTTCGCCCCCTAGTCTTGGGTTCAAGGTCATTGGCTACTATAACCCATACCACTAAGTCTGGATTATAGTGAATTCCTCTTTCAGCCATAAACTCATACTGAGTGCGGGTATTCCAAGAACCAACGCCGATGGGTAGCACTTCAAGCTCCATTTGCTTCAGAATGTCTTGCGTCCGCAACCGTTTCTCCACCTGGACTGCCAATGAGTCTTTCTCCTCTACGCCCCAGCTAAAGACAACTGAATCTCCTAGCAGTAATATTCGGTATGTACGCTCGGGTTTTTTTACGGCGAAGTCTCGTCCCCGAAATCCCTCTGTATTAATCCTTACATCGACCCCCTGAAATTGATCTTGTACGCCGGCTCTGTGGATGTATGCATAAGTCCGATCAGCTTTCATAATTTTGAAATATCGACGTGCTTCGTATATGTAGTCGGTTCCGAGAGGATTAAAAAAACGTAAAATCGTCTCTACTATACATAGCAGCACTAGGGTAGTCGCCATGGAGTAGAAAGCCCAAAATATCGCTTTTTTAAGGGTTAACTGCATGTTATCAATCCTGATTGATGTAAATCCAAATTGCCTTACTGAATACCTCGACATCGGCTGTTATGTCTATGGAAATTTGAGCAAGAGTGATGCCTCATACATCGCCGCCGTCCCTCAATAGCCGGCACGTAGAATAGCGCTTGCTATAGGAGAAGCTAAACTACGCGAGTCTCTCTAGGTAAAAAATGGGAGGAGTCCTCCTCAAAGAAGACCCCCTCCCCGTAGCTTATTCCAGTCGGGCGAGTCCCTTGACTCGACTCTTTTCGAACATACGTACGAAAAAGAG
>RFPC01000167.1 GCA_009926305.1 bacterium | reverse complement strand
TCAATGTTGGTTTTCTCAAAGAGGTCTGAAAAATGGGCGTAATCCCCTGCCCCTCCGGATGCGATGACCGGGATTGATACCGCGTCGCCTACCAGCAAAAGCTGTTGCAAATCTGAGGAAACGGTAATTGCACCAGCCGTAAATCCGCCAAAGTCTGACAACTGCGTAACAACTCCGGTTGTTGAATTATAGTGCATCGCCTCATAAGAGCTGCCACTTCCATCGAAATAACTAGGCGCTGAAATGAATACCAGCTCCTCACTATCTGCTGAAAAATAGATATAAGGAGAAACGGTAGCACTAGCGGAACTTAACTGGGTAACATCTGCTGAATCAGCGGCATATCGAAAAATTTGTTGATATCCACCAGCATTTTGACCCGTTAAGTTAGCGGCTGAAACAAAGTAAACGTCTCCATTATTTGCAGCGGAGCCTCGAATCGAACCTGCTCCAGTAACACTGGTGATTTGAGTAGCTGAGCTGAAGTTATCAGAAGTGCGCATAACCCACTGCTCAGCCGAGTTATCAGAGTTCGCCCCACCGACATTGGCAGTCGAAACAAATGCCAGGTGATCTCCGTTAGCACTCAAATGAAAGTTTCCAGCTGCCGAGGGATAACTAATATAACCACTCTCCCTCAGGGTATCGCTGTCAACATCATAGAAGATAATTTCTTGAAATGCCTGATAGGTTGCTCCTCCCTCATACAAAGTTTGAGAACTGAATGCGATAGTCGAACCATCATCAGAGAAATCAAATCCAAGAAAAAGCTCAACTCCTTGCGCATTAGTTATCTGAGAGAGTGCTGAACTCGTAACGTCATATAAATACACCTGACTATATCCAGCACCGTTCTCTCCGGTAAGATTATTATTGCTGATAAAAGCAACTCTGTTTCCGGACAGACTTACCTGCAACTGTGAAAGGTTTGTTACTCCACCTATTAACGTCTGAACTGATCCTGTCTCTGTATTTATTCGCTGTACCTCTGAATCAGCACTACTCAAGACTATCGCATATCTTCCATCTCCAGAGACGGCAAGTTGGGTATTATTGAGTTCAGTAGAGGCGTATGAGGTAATCTGCTCGAAGTCTCCGAGAGTCGCTTGGCGGTTTCCAAATACACTTATACCATTAAAGGTAGTGCTGTCTGCTATTCGAGAAATTTCCTGAGAAAGAGCTGAATACTCCGTTGACAGTGCGTTTCGCTGGCTTGCATTGAGGGTTCCTGTCGCGGCTTGTTCAGCTAGCTCTTGGATATGAGCAGCTATACCCTCTATTTCCGTTAAAGCTGACTCAGCAATATTTATCAGCGAGATAGCATCATTTACATTCTTACTCGATTGACTCTGAAGCCTAGAGTTAATATCGAGACCTGCCGAAAGGGCTAAGCCAGCCGTATCATCGGATGCACTGTTAACTCGCAGTCCTGAAGAAAGTCGCTCAAAAGCACTACTCAATCGAGCACTACTTCGACTAAACTCACCTTGCATACTCACGAGGCTGCTATATGGTCCAACCTTTATAGCCACAACAAAACTTCTTCAGCGCCTACATACCCCCCCCTTCGCACCGCTGCAAGCAGCTCAGAAAGGGCTCTAAACCCTCATAAAAAAAGACGGCATACCTTCCATAGCTTATGCTCTGCCGCATTAACATTCGTCGTCTACAGAGAATAAATTGAGGTTCCGTTGCTGAATCACTCTAACAGGTAAGAAATCTTAAAAGCTGAGCCCACAGCTGAGCTCTCAGAGGCGTTTACAGTTGATAGAGCTGGCTGTTGTAGTTTGCGAGAGCGAGCCGAGCAGTTTTGAGCTATTTAGTAGGATGAGTTATCACCTTACGGGTTCTCCGATGTATAGAGTCTCCGGTGATATTAGAGGGAGCGAGAGATCTAAGAAGAATTCCTATTTTCAGAATGCACGAATGCCGCACCGACCTCTTCCTCAGTGTAAAGAGCTAAGCGCCCCCAGTACTCAAGTACCCCCAGTAATCAGGTACCCCAGTAATCAGGTACCCCAGTAATCAGGTACCACCATCTTTTTTTCATTGAATGACGAACCGATGCGACAACCTCCTCCGATTAACACTCTGTCATGGGAAATCCACTACGCACCAAAGACCCGTCTCTTTACCGCCTCATTACCACCCGCACGGTACGAGCTGAGATGTGGCTCATGCCTACTGCTAAGAATACAAAGCTCATAGGAGGTA
>RFPC01000166.1 GCA_009926305.1 bacterium | reverse complement strand
AGTCAGAGTTGCCATTCAGATTTTGAACTCCATCTTCCCCACTACTACCTGTTGACTTTGGTTGTGTAACCTTGACCTCTGCAGGCTCATTAGGTTCGCTCGGTAATGTAATCTCTAGAGCAAAGGAAGTTGAATTGCCTTCTGATAGAATAAATTCTTTTGTTATGTATTCTTTATTATCATCGAGAACTACGAGAGAGGTAGGAGTGTTGGGATCGAGCTCTAACTCCCGTAATAAGAAGTTCCCATCAGTATCAGTAGTGGCTGTTCTTTGATTGTAAGGATTTGTAACGGTGGCATTTTGAACAGGCACTCCAGTTGCACTCCTGACTGTTCCCGTACCAGAAATATTGGTTCCGCGTGTTCCACCCGCGCATCCCGTACCGATGACAGCGAACGAGAGGCTGAGGAACAAAGTCAAAACTCGGATCAGGGGCTGGAGTTTAAATCGGTTGGTGGTTTGCATCTTTTCACGAGTCCTAGAATACTCTTTAGAAATCGCTCTACTTTCCCGAAAACTTTAGAGGTTTTGGAAGATCGCCCAATTTTTTCAGTGATAACTCCTCAGAAACCCCTGTTTTTACGTTTTTCGTTTCCACGTTCAATTTCACTTTAGCCTTTGCAAAGAGGTTCGGGGCGAATGTTCCACTCTTCAACTTGCCAATTCCCATCTGAATCGAGAGAAAAAACCCCGTATCCCCCCGTTGCAAGTTTTAACGAATACTCCTTTGAGAATCGCTCGAAGTTACCAGTAATTCCCCCAGCAAAGCGAGCAATTCCATTACTGGTTACCACAAGGACAAGTGAGCCATGTATCCCACTTTTTAACTCCTCGCTAAATTCTTCCCAGATTCGAAACAGCTCCTCTCGAGAGACCTGCCACTCTTCTAAGGGGATGGCACACTGATTCCATTGCTCAAGCCTTTTTGTGCCAACAAGATGTACAAACTGCTCTTCACGCATTCCATCATGAATACCGTAATCAAGCTCATTAAACCGAAGGTCTGTTATCATCTTTGGTGTTGATGAGAAAACGGAGGCGATCTGATGTGTTGATTCCTGAAGCCGTTTTAAGTTGCCAGTGAAGATAACACTCGGAGTGCCGTAGGTTTGACTTATATGTGAGCCCAGAAGCCGTGTTTGGGCTTTGCCCTCGTCTGTAAGAGGGAGATCGGTTTTTGCACCGACTCGAAGGATAACATCGCCAGTATGGAATGTATTGCCATGACGGGCTACCAGTAGTCGCATGTTACCGTTTTCCCCTTAGGTATAACTCTGCTCGTTCTAAGTCCTGGGGAGTGTCGATTCCCGGAAGCGGCGGCAGCGAGTCTGAGGCAACGAGCTCTGAGTGAATAGGAATTCCATTTTCAAGGAGCCGGAGCTGTTCGAGCCCTTCTAGTCTTTCATAGTGGCTTTCTGGTAGCGATACGAATGCTTTAAGAGTTTTAGCTCGAAACGCATAGAGCCCAAGATGTCGAAATATCGGGCTTAAGAGACTTTTTTTTCTGAGTGCGTCTTCAGCACGAATGAGAGGAATAATATTTTTTGAGAACCAGAGCGCTCGACCGTCTGTATCTCGAATACAGGTCGTGCCACTAAAGGGTGAATCTTGCTTGGCTGCTCTCAGGTTATCGAGTGCCTCCCAGCTCAGTTGCACCACTGGGGTAGCGACTTCTCGAGTGGGCACATCAAGCATGGATGATAAGAGTTGAGCGATGAGCTCAGGTGGAGTTAGGGGTGAATCCCCTTGTAGGCTGAGAATAATCTCTGGTTGAATGCCAAATACTTGAAGGGAGGCATAGGTTCTATCGGTGCCTGTTCTTAGTTCAGAGGAGGTTCGAGCAACAGGGATATTGAGTTCCTCGCATGCCATCTCAATTCGTTCATCATCAGTAGCCACTCCAACAAACGTTTCAAGTTCCTTTGAAACGAGGCGAGCAGCTTCCGTGGCATGAGACACAACCCAAGCAAGCATTGGCTTCCCGTCGAGTAGTGCTAAGGGTTTACCCGGAAATCGAGTTGAACCATACCTTGCTGGAATGATGATAGCTGCTGTTGCCATAAGAGATATCCCCAGTGAATACCTGTCTATACTAGCTGAAGACTGGTCAGCTTCAAAGAATCTCTCGTGGAGGCAGACTAGGTAAAAATCACAAAATGGATGATCCAATAAAAGATAAGATGTACATAGAGCACATTTTTATCAAAGCTCCCATATCAGGGGTGTGAGTCGCTTGTAGGCTCGCACATATATAATCCC
>RFPC01000165.1 GCA_009926305.1 bacterium | reverse complement strand
CATGCGGCGCAGGTCACCGATGGTAGGCGATTCGACCGAGCCATGCCAAGTCCAGTCAAGCGCCTTCATTGTACGGTGGACTATCTCGAAGTCAAATTCGTCCAAAATTTCATTGATTAGTTCGGTGCTCATATTTCACTCTCCTGAAATATAGACTACGTGGAAGTGGAACCTAGTCCGGATACGCGCTCGGTGCCCTTCACTGGTACATGTCACTTCTCTACTCTTCTAGGAGGTTTAGTAGGTGTTGGAGTTGGTGTTTTGTCCGGACAATAGGGCTGAATTTGGACTTCCTTTTTAGGGTGTGGTCCTTTGAGGGCTTGGCATATGTCCGGCTCCTTTGTTTCGGGAGTCTCTTTGATGGAGCCTGCGCAAGCCATAAGTGCAAATAAAACGAGTGTAATACCTATTAAGAGTTGCATTGCTTTCTCCTAGATGGCGGGGTAGCTTGCACTACCCCTTGCCGTTTAGCGTTTTGGTGTATTGCGGAACAGTGAGTAATACTCTCCGCCTTCGGACTTTCCGGAGTGATACTTCAGGCCGCTGTTCTTTGCTTCACGCTCAGCGAGCATGCAAAGCTTGGAGCCCTTCTCCTCATTCTCCTGACGTGCATAGAGTGCAAATGTACCATCTTCGTTGGCGAAGAGTTTGTACTTTACGCCGCTGTCTCTGTCCGAGCCGGAGTACTGCTTGCCTTTCGGTCCTGCCTTATCGAAGAACATACCAGTCAGACGTTTGTTGACCTTCTCTCCATTGTCGTCGATGGTGACGTAGAGTGTAAAGTCTGCAGACTTCTTACCTCCAGTTGAACGGGGGGTAGATACTGCGTTGCCTCGGATGTTGCTTGGTGCGCGGGTCATGCTCATGAGTTTGTCCTTTCTTTGACGTTAGCGAGCCATACCTCAAAAGAGTCTTTCTCGTACTTTTCACATGTCTGAGCCAATGGACAGAAGTCGCATTGTTTCCAGTTTTCCTTTTGCCCACTGTAATCTAAGTTAATGGGGCGAGGACCGAGCGTCTTACTCTGCACTGACTCTTCAATGATTTCATAGTACGTTTGAATTCTATCACGGGTAATGATTGTGTCAATCCATTTTTTGCCACCCATTTCCCGGAATTGTAGTTGTCCATTCTTCAGGAATTGAAGTTGGAAACCTTTAGTAAATGGCAGAACTTTCTTTATGTCAAACTGTCCCTCCTTGTTCTGTGAGTATTCGCAATACTCGGAGTTTTGCTCTCCGTGTTTTGGGAAGTGCTTCTGTGCCCATCCCATTATGTGCCAATCCACTCGGCTCGTGTACCAGAGCTCGAAGGGAATTTCATGGCCTGACTGTTCAGAGAGTTTCCACATGTAGTGGGCTGCTTGTGTCAGGTGTCCAGTCTTTGGTTCTCCCTTGAGTACGGTACGCGCTGTCCATAGCGATGAAATGAGCTTGAGCTCCAGTCCTCGTACCAGCTTGCCATCCTGCTCGGCCAATACAATATCAGGTCTGCCTGTCACATTAGTGCCACCCTTGGTTGTCCACTTGATGGGCACTTCTTCTTCCCTGAAGATTTTTCCAGGCCATGACTGCTGTAGCACTTCCAGCCAGCTATCCTCGTTCGTGCGTCCTGCAGCGAACATGAGGTCACGTGTCGAATCCTCTTCCGCACCTTTGATGTCTATGCCCATGAATCGAAGCATTGCTTGCCTGTGGCAAGTGCCTGAGATTTCCGGTCCTGCATCAGTCAACTCTGCCAGTCCCACAGTGCCACCACGCAGTGTGCCTACCTTGTTGGCTTCCTCTGTCTTAGACTTTTGAGTGAGGGCTTTGTTGCCTTCCTCAAGCAAAGTCGTCGTCGGAATCAAATTCAACTTCATGAGATGCTGCTCGTTCTTTCTGTCTTCCTGTTACAAATGCCGTTGGAACGAACACGCCGAAGACTCGCATCAGTTCGTTCTGCTCGTTGAGCCTGCCGTAGCTGGCCAGAAAGTACGGAATCCTCTGCTTGTGTAGTTGGCCGAACCAACTCTCCGCTTCCGACCTTCGACCGCATTCTACGAACAGGTACAGCTGCCATTGATTTCCCAACGCACTTTCGGAAAAGTTCGACTCGTGCAGCACTTTCCAGTGTGAAGGGCGGCTCCTCTGTCGTTTCTTTTTTTCTTGCGTATTCATGTGGGGTTGTTCTCCGAAACATCAGCCACAGTAGCATGAATGGGCTAAAGACTATGTACAAGCTACTTATAATAACAGCGTTGATTAATTACACGACAGCCATTGCAAGTCCTCTCTTCG
>RFPC01000164.1 GCA_009926305.1 bacterium | reverse complement strand
CAAGAAAAACATGAGTACTTGATTGAGGAAGACTTCTTCTACTGTTTTGTTGATTTCGAACCTGAACACCCAGATGTATACGTCTTACCCGCGAGGGTTGTTGCAGAGACTATCTCGCTGGATCACAAGACTTGGCTTGAGACCCCGGGAAAAAATGGTTCAGCACACAACGAGACCAAATTTCGAAGGCTGAGGAACAAGTCTCTTGGGAAACAGCCCGGTTGGCTGGAGGAATACAAAGAGCGGTGGGACTTCATCGCTCCTGAGCACGAGGACTAGAAATTGAGCATTGTTTACATACTTACCAACGAGGCGATGCCTGGGTACATAAAGATTGGCCGGACAGAAACCTCTGTTGAACAAAGAATGCGAGAGTTGGACAAGACTTCCACGCCTCTTCCATTTCAGTGTTACTTTGCCGCTAGGGTCTCAGATCACATGAAGTTGGAAAAGACTTTGCACACCGCATTTGGAGACCATCGAGTGAGGTCTAACCGAGAATTTTTCAAGCTAGATCCATACCGTGCAAAAGTAGTTATCGAGCTTCTTGCAATTGAAGATGTAACTCCAAGGGACGACATCTTCGAAGACCTAGAAAGTGCCGATGCAGTGGAACGCGCCACTAGGCTAAGCGGCCGGTTCGACTTTCATGAGAATGGCATAGCTCCAGATAGTGTTCTGCAATTCGTGTCTGACCTTTCAATCACATGCACCGTGAAAGACAGGCACAACGTTATCTTTAATAATGAGGTCATGTCGCCATCAAAGGCAGCACAGCAAGCCAAAGTTCTGCTTGGGGGCAAGAGTCATGCCATGCAGGGCCCAATTTATTGGCTCTATAACGGAGAGACGATAGCGAGTATTCGAGATCAGCGACTCGAGGAGCAGGGTGAACAGCTAGCCGAGTAGTTGGAACCGCTCAAAGAATGCAGCCAGCTTCTCAAATACCCTCTGTTTCTGGGTGCTGTATTCGCTGTCTGGCGCAAACATGTTTACCGCCGGAAGCATTCGAGACACCGCTGTTCCCTCGAGCCTGAGCTCACCAGTTTTGAAAGCTTGATCCATGAGGACGTGCGCTCTTGCGGTATCTAAGCTTTCATCCTCGATTATCTGCTCGAGTTCCATCTGCCTCTGCTCTGAAATGAACTTTGTCCAGTGGCTCTCAATGTTGGTATCTAAAGAAATGTCAGCGACGAACTTCTGAATCAGGTCTTTTTTACTCCTTAGGCTGAAGCTTGAGTCAACCGCCCTGTCAATGGCCACACGTATCTCTTTGTCTGCGTCTTGATCGCCGGCCTTGTCTTGAAGGGACTTCACGAGCATCAATATGTAATCGACATTGATCTCAACTTGTTTCACAAGCTCTAATTCAAAGACGATGTCATCAAGAATTGACTCTTTGTCGCCGTCGATCCTGGGTTGCAAAACATTCCTAAGCTCCAGGTAAGTGCTTTGAAAATCCTGTTGCTGGGCACTCGAGAGAATTGTCACTTCTTCAAACTCATCGAAGGAGCCCAAAATATTGGTAAGCCTAAGAATTGAGTTGTAGAGGTTGATGAAATCTCTCTGTTCGGTCTCCCCAGTGGGAATGACCCCCGGAGAAAACCTTACTAATAGCTTTCCAACAAGCTCCTCGTACTCCTGGAAGTAGTCACTGAAAGGCTTAAGCAGAACAATGCCGCCGGCTTCTTTGTTGCCAAAGAGAGAAATCGCCTCAGTTGTTTGGGCTTCAAGGTCGCGGAAACAAACAACATTTCCATAGGTTTTGACCCGATTAAGTATTCGGTTAGTTCTCGAGAACGCTTGAAGCAATCCGTGTTGACGAAGATTCTTGTCTACCCACAATGTGTTCAGTGTTGTTGCGTCGAAGCCCGTGAGAAACATGTTCACAACAATCACGAGATCGAGTTCTCTCAGCTTTAGTCGTTTAGTCAGGTCTTTGTAGTAATTCTCAAAACCATCGGAACCCGTGTCGTAGCTAACGCCGAACATTCCGTTGTAGTCGAGAATTGCCGATTCCAAGAAGTCTCTCGATGACTTGTCTAACTCGCCGGTTTCAAAACCTTCCTCAGCGAGCAGGCCGTCGGGTTCTTCCTCGTTAGGTGCATAACTGAAGATGGTCGCGATTTTTAGTCTGTCTGCCTCTGGTACATCTTGTTGAGCAACCTTGAATGCCTGGTAATAACGTTTAGCAGCTTCGATGGACTGAGTGGCAAAGATTGAGTTGAATCCGTTTAGCCTTCTGTCTTGAACAGAGTACGACTCATTTCTCCGCGTCTTTTGGTCGAAGTGCTCGAGTATGTAATCGA
>RFPC01000163.1 GCA_009926305.1 bacterium | reverse complement strand
ACTTGAGAACATCGATTTTGAATGTGCGTTTGAGAAGTTGAGCCTAGGGGGACTGCGGCTGAAGAATTGCTCAATGAATTGACTCAAAGAAAAAATAGTTCTCGGAAAACCAGTCATCCTTGAAAATTATTCCTGTTTTGACTCAAAACCATTCCCAATGGCTGGCAACACTAGACAAACTTCAAAATCTGAATCAGTCTATACCCGATTATCAGGAGTAATTTCTTATAATTGTACCTATTCTAGGTGGCATTTCCAAATGGCCATCCTAGAGCCTAAACCCTAATTCTTGCATGGATGATCTCAAAGACAAGACTTCTCATTAGCTCTAAACATTTAATCATTCTTGGCTTGCTATTCATCACTCAATTTAACGCTTTTCCCTCTGTGCCAATGAGACTTGAGACACCCACCATTCTGTGTTTAAGCTAATGAGGGGACACGAGGATTTCTCCATGTCTCAAGCAAACGTTACTGCAATTTCTTCTTCTAAAGTCTCTGTCAACAAAGCAGAGGATGCCGCCAATCCAAATGCAAGAAGGAGAGTTTGGACACAAAAGCAAAAGCTTCAAGTGCTCGTCCAAATCGATGAACTCAAGAAGAATGGCGCCGATGTTGGAGCATTCCTTCGCAAGCAAGGCCTATACTCTTTGACATTTTCTCTTTGGCGCAAGCAGCGAAATGAAGGACTTCTTGGTGTTGCTGGCAAGAAAAGGGGTCCGAAGCCCAAGGTGACGCCAGAAATGGCTGAGATTCAGAGACTGTAAAAAGAGAACGAGAAGCTTTCAAAGAGTCTTATTCAGGCTCAAAAGATTATTGAGATCCAAAAAAAAATTGCCGGGATGTACACAGACGAGAAGGAATGAGCGCGCAGGAGTTGCTCGCCGTCACCAGGAAGGAAGAGATTCCTTTTCAGGTGCTATTGGCATCCCTGAGTCGTTCACGAGCGACTGCATACCGCGCTCTCAAGCCCATTGTTCTGACTGAAACAGATTCCCAAAAATGTTCTCGAGCAGCCCATCCCAGGGCCTTGAGTCCAGCGGAGGTCGCCGAAGTGGCGAAAGTTCTCAACAGCGAAAAGTTTGTCGACAAGGCGCCGCAGGCGATCTTCAATGTGCTTCTCGACCAAGGTGTTTTTATCTGTTCAGTTCGAACGATGTATCGAATCCTAGACGCACAGGGTGCTGTTGCGGAGCGCCGACAAGTCGCCCGTTCTCGCAGCTTTAGGGCTCCTGAGCTGCTGGCAACAGGACCGAATCAAGTCTGGAGCTGGGACATCAGCAAACTCCGCGCTCATTCGAAATGGACCTATTTTTATCTTTACGTCGTGATGGATATCTTCAGCAGAAAGATTGTGGGCTGGGCCGTTTATTTGCAGGAAACTGGAACCCTGGCGGAGGCCGTGATCTCAAAGGCTGCAAAAGAAGAAAAGATTAAGCCAGGACAACTCACTATCCACAGCGATCGGGGAGGCCCCATGAGGTCAAAGACCCTTTCGGAGTTGTTCTCAGACCTCAGCATCTCAAAGAGTTTCAGCAGACCTCACGTTTCGAACGACAACCCCTTCAGCGAGTCCATGTTCAAAACCATAAAATACATGCCAACCTTTCCAGACAGGTTCGGCACTGTGCAAGAGGCCCGGAACTTCATGAGCAAGTTTGTCAAATGGTACAACGAAGAGCACAGACACTCTGGGCTGGAGTATTATACACCTGATGATATTCATACAGGTTCACATGTAGAGAAGAAACGGAACCGAGATTCTGTTCTGGCTGAGGCGTATCTGAGAAATCCAATTCGCTTCGTGAATGGAACGCCAAGTGCCTCTTTGGCACCCGAGGCTGTGTGGATCAACAAACCGAAAATGGAGGAACAAGCGAAGACATGTTAGGTTAAATTTCGACCTGGCGTTGTCTCAAATCATTGACACGTTCCGCAGAGTCTGGAGAGGAAAGAGGCAATTCGGTTTATGTAGGGTTGGGTTCCGCCCAAATCACGTTAGCTGGAATATTGCCGGTGGCCAGAAAGCGCCCACAAAGCTCAGTGTGCGAGGCTGAGCCTGATGGCGTTCCTAGTCACTGGCAAAGTGGTGGTGCTAAGATTATCGCGCTTCCTCAGCTCGTAGACTCTGAGCTCGATGGTATTCAAGTGCTTTCCGAGAGTGACATCGAACAACTCGCCGCGGTCACGCTTGACGAGTCGAAATCTGTGAGTGCCTCTAAAGGTGAGGACTCTGAAGACGGAAGTACTACAGTTGACTCTAAAACACCCTTAAAGTGTGCTTTTAGACTCTGACTCTTGATTTAAAT
>RFPC01000162.1 GCA_009926305.1 bacterium | reverse complement strand
ACATTACGGCGTAATAGGTGAATGAAATGGTTCCCACCGATACTTAAGGCATCTCCGTCTCCAGTAACTAACCATACCGTGAGCTCTGGCCGACTTATCTTCAGCCCGGTTGCAATCGCTGGGGCCCTGCCATGGATGGTATGAAATCCATAAGTATTCATATAGTAGGGGAACCGACTCGAACATCCTATCCCAGAAACGAAGACGTGATTTTCTCGAGGCAACCCGGTGGAGGCAAGGGCTTTTTGAACTGCGGACAGGATGGCGTAGTCTCCACAACCAGCACACCACCGTACTTCCTGGTCAGATTCAAAGTCTTTTTTTGTTAATGTAACGAGATTCTCTTGGCTCATACCACCTCTCTCATGAGGTTGTTTGCATAGTCATGGACTTCGCGAATCTTGAACGGTTGACCCTGTATCTTTGAATACCCCTCAATATCCAGCAAGTATTTGGATCGAAGTACACTTCGTAATTGGCCGCTGTTTAGCTCCGGTACCAGAACTCGTTGATACCGTTTGAAAATTTCGGGAAGATCGTTTGGTAGCGGGTTCAAGTATCGAAGATGAACATGTCCAATCCTTCGTCCTTCACTCCGTAGTTCCGTAACGGCTCCTTCTATCGCTCCTCGCGTACTTCCCCATCCTACAATGAGAAGCTCTCCCTCTTCGTCTCCGAAAACCCTTGTTGGTGGTAGTGAATCTGCAATGCGCTGAACCTTCTCCGCACGTAGTCGTACCATCAGTTCATGATTTTCTGGCTCATACGATATGTTTCCTGTTTTGTCTTGTTTTTCGAGCCCACCGATTCTGTGTTCAAGTCCAGCAGTGCCGGGAAGTGCCCACGGACGAACCAGTTTCTCATCACGCGCATAAGGCAGGAACTCTGTCGTGTCACTCCCTTGGGGGAAGGGGGGTCGTATCGTCGGGAGTGAGGTAACCTCAGGAACACTCCACGGCTGTGAGCCTGTCCCAATGTGTCCATCGCTCAGGAGAAAAACTGGTGTCATATGTTCTATCGCAATTCGACATGCCTCCAGCGTTGTCTCAAACGCGTCATCTGGTTGGGATATTGCGAGTACTGCTACAGGTGATTCTCCATTGCGCCCATACAGAACCTGAAGCAGGTCGGCTTGCTCCGTCTTTGTTGGTAATCCAGTAGATGGCCCAGCTCGTTGGACATCAACAACCACAAGAGGGAGCTCAGTTGATACCGCCAGTCCAATAGCCTCTTGCTTAAGTGCGATTCCAGGCCCACTGGATCCCGTTACTCCAAGAGAGCCACCATACGATGCTCCGATAGCTGAACAACACGCTGCAATTTCATCCTCGGCCTGGAATGTCCTTACATCGTACTCTTTGTATTTCGATAGCTCATGGAGAATATCACTCGCTGGAGTGATAGGATAACTCCCATAAAAAAGTGGAAGCTGACTCTTTTCTGCGGCAGCAATTAATCCGAGGGCAATCCCCTGGTTGCCGGTGAGATTTCGATAGGTGCCCGCTTTTTGGGGCGCACTTTGAATTTCGAACTGAGTTGTGAGGATTTCAGAGGCCTCTGCATAGGCCATCCCAGCAAAGAGCGCCTCTTTGTTTGCAGCAATAAGTTCTGCCTTTCCCTTGAACTTTTGCTCTATCCACGAAAGCGTATCCTCTACTTTTCGGGTAAAGACATGACAAACAATTCCCAGGGCAAAGAAGTTTTTACACTTTTCTTTAGCACTATTAGGAAGTTGAATCTCTTCCAGTGCTCGATGTGTTTGCGTGGAGATGTCGGCATCAACGAGTCGGTAACGGGTTTTCAGCTCTTCACTCTCAAGAGGATTCTCAGACAGTTGAACCTTCGAGAGGTTTTTTTCGTGAAAAGCATCTCGATTACAAATAAGCATGCCATTGGGTTTGAGATCGTGCAGATTCGCTTTTAACGCCGCTGGATTCATCGCAACGAGAACATCTACTTCATCTCCTGCAGTGAATATCTCTTGGTCGCCAAAGTGTATCTGGAACGCACTTACTCCACCGATAGTCCCAGCAGGAGCCCGAATCTCAGCAGGAAAGTCAGGCTTCGTAGCGAGATCGTTTCCAAGACGAGCCGTCTCTTCAGTAAATCGGGTGCCAGTTAGCTGCATGCCGTCACCAGAGTCGCCGGCAAATCGAATCGCTACGCTGGAGAGCGTATCAGGCTTTGTGGCTGAACACTGTTTGTTCTGAGGCATGCGAGACCCTTGAGTAAGAAATAAACCAAGCCTGTAGGGTAGGGATACTGGAAGGACGTGTCAATGCTAGGCACTGTATTTTCAGGAAGTTACTTA
>RFPC01000161.1 GCA_009926305.1 bacterium | reverse complement strand
GCTGTGATTCCTGTTGAGGGGCGTAAAGGCAATATAATATTCCCTCTAACATGTGTAATTTCGATGAGCGTGTCTTGTGGCGAAAAGTCTGGCGCATTTTTATTTTTTGCTGGGCAAGGCTATGTTGTCGGGTTTGTGGATCGAGTAAGAATTCGCAGCGTACAGTTTCAGGCTTGTGTATGTGAGCCAGGTTATGCATACCTCTTACCCGCATTCCTGCTGAATCAGTGGCTGCCAAATTTCGCAGATATCACCCTTCTGTCTATACGTGTATGTTCTACGATCGCAGAAGAAGCATCACATGCCGCATACTGTTCGCAGTCCCACGCAGGTGAGCAGCGGGTTGCTAGGATGATATTAGAAATATCCGATAAATGTACTATCAAAAATATTGTGACTACTGGCCATAGTGCATTAGCTAATTTATTGGGTGTTCGTCGAGAGACTGTAACCGGCATAATATCTAAGTGGCAGAAACTAGGTATCGTTGATGTGAAAAGAAATAGAATGACGATAAAGAAGAAGAATGTTCTGAAACAGATGGCATGCGAATGCTATAGCGAGTCAAAAGAATCGCAAAGAAAAAAAATGAATGTATGGAGAGCAGTGAATTGGGCTAATTTATAAGCTCTATTGAAAGAGGAGGTATCGAATGAGCCTTGCGCCACTCCGAATTTGATAATTTAGTGTCTTCTAACGAAGACACGCTCACTCGCTCGTATCGCTCACGTTGTTCGCTACTCCGCTCGTTCGCTGTTTTCCTCCAATGTCATTCAAGATGATTGAGACAGCGTTTGGATAGGGTTTGGAGTGTGAGTTTTAGTAAGTGTTGGTGAGTGAGATAGATAAGAACCAGTAGACAATACTCAGCCATTGAAGCGTTCTTCGAAACGCCCCTGTCGCCATCAGTCTAGGAAACTTCGTTCAGCAGGACTGATTGATCGCTGTTGGCATTTGTATGTTGAGCCAATCCACGCTCTCACGATGTAGTGAGAGTGCGTTCTTGGTTCCATAAGTCAGACATCCGCGATCACGATAAGCCTGAACATCTGTTTGTCTTCCTGCGAATTGAACTCGCTCCCAACACGCCTCGATGGTCTGTTTGATGTTGTTACGATCAGCATCCACTCGCATAAAGCAGTGATAGTGTGGGATCTCGTCTTTCGTCAGTCCCTCGAGTACAGGGACGAATAGGAGAGGTGAGCGACCACGCTTAGCGAGGTTTCCATAGAAGGACTTCTGAAGGCGATTCAGAAAGTGCTTCATGCTTCGCTGATAGAACTTCACGAGTTCAGCATCATGGCGATTCAGTTTCTTGCCTGAGCCATTGATGTAGGCATCAATGCGCTTAGGGTCGAAGGTCAATGTCACAAAGTGCGTGATCTCGCCATCGTATTGCTCTAGCCATGCGTCGATCTGACGCCTGATTTCAGCGCCATTGTTAGGAAGATTGGATACATTGCGTGTCTTCGTACTCACGCAAGTATTTATCTGTAACCACAGGGTTCCTAATTTTTCTTGGTTACGAGATAGGGGCTCAGATAGGTGTAGTCTTTACGCAATAAGGTGGGTGTTTTTGCGTAAAGAGCCTCGAAGGTGTCTCAGAGGCTATAGGGGATGAGAACGATTCTTGGGCAGGCAAGGGCTATGACAGTTTCTGTGACACATTGGAAAAGGCTGTCTGGAAAGCCGAGAAATAAAGCGTTTATGAACCGACAGCATTCTGAAAATCCGCGTGTCGATGGTTCGATTCCGTCTCTGGCCACCATTTTTCTCGATGAAAATAGTATTTCACGGTTTCATCGACACCCCAAAATCCCTGTGACACTTCTGTCGCACAAGGTTTTGAGGCTATACACTCGTAAGAACAGCAAGGTTCGGTGTTACATCACTTTCTGTCTTTCGAGGTGCTCGTTTGGACAGTCACACTAACGACCTAAATCAAAGACAACTGAACGAGGGTTTGTTCCTCTACAAGCGAGCAAGAAGCACTCGTTGGCAAGCGAGGATCAGACGAACCTCCAACGAATGGTTTGCGATGTCGTGTGGGACGAGCGACTTTGAGCAAGCCAAGAAAGTCGCACTCGAGCGTCAACGACAACTACAGCAAGCGCAATCGAGTGGGTTGGTCGATGTCAGCAGACGCTTTGTCGATGTCGCCAAACTGACGATCAGTCATCTCGATGCTGAGGTCCAAGCAGGCGTAGGCAAGGTCGTCAATCGTGACTACAAGCAAGTGATCAATCGCTATCTGATCCCTGCGCTTGGGAAGTATCAGATTCAGCAAATAGATCACAAAGCTTTGCTTGCGCTTGATGCGTACAGAACCAAGCTTCTCA
>RFPC01000160.1 GCA_009926305.1 bacterium | reverse complement strand
GTCCCAACACGGGGTCTTTGTCGCACCAATCCCTAAGAAGCCTCCCCTCTTAAAGATCTTCCGCGAAAGACAATCCTTTAAATCTTCCATCTGGCTGGCAAAGATCCCCGGAAATTCTCCCCAAACGAGCTTTGAATCAAGCTTTCCATTCAGGTCAGCAGCCAAAGTGCACTCCTTGTAACCCTGCCGCCAGTACAAGGGATCGTCTGGAATTGAATTAAAATCTTCTCCGTCAGATTTCTCACTTGCAGCTTCTTCAGCCGAAAAACATTGGATCGCCTCGCGGCGTTTCGTTTCAACTATCAGGGATGCAAGAGACAAGTCATGAGTACATGAATCAGCCAGGGCGATTCCTCCTCTGGCAAAGTTAGAAGCCAAAAGGAGTGAAGCAAAAGCAACTTTAAAGGCGCTCTGAAGTCGAGTGTAGATCGTCATGTTAGGTAAATCGATCTACCGAAAGAAATTCTAAAGCAAGAATGTTCCCCCACTCCTCTTAAGAAATATTCGTAGCAGATGATCAAGCGCCACCCTCAATTACGTACCCACCAAGATTAAAAAAGATGGTGGTACCTGATTACTGGAGCGAGTTCATGAAGTTCTACATTTGAGTTAACCGCCTGAGTTTCCACTTGGTCATAATGCGTGTACTCACCATGACACACATTGCATCGTCGCCCGAGATGATAAGACACTTCACCTTCACAACTGCCCTCCCATGAAATGACGGGAGTCCCTGCCGAATCTAATGCTGATACGGTGCAGGAATTATCGGTGCAATCTCTATCCGTGCAACAGGATGAGCCTCCAACTTTAAGCTGTACATGCGGAGTGACGAGAAGTTTTTTAACAAGGTCATCAGTCAGTTTCCATCTGCACTTGCATGGTTCTGGCGATTCAGTAATTCCTCCGCCGAATAGACTGTGCCAGGCAATTATTGAGCCCGTAGAAAAGAACGTATAGGATGCACCGATCAATCCAGCTGCACCGTTAACACAATCCGCGAGTTGTCTATCACATCTTAAGGTCTCACTGGCCGGATTGTTTCGATAACATTCATCGTGGCGGATAGCACAAGCTTCAACTTCATCCGGTGTAAACCAAGGTATTGGACCAAGTCCATAAAGCGGACCACTAGAGCCAAGAGCATCTTGAATTTCATCTTTGCAGAGAGGGCCAGTCGTAATTGCTAAAGCTGTTCTGCCTCCCCCTGTTACGCGCACTCCACTGTTATTGAGATCCATAAAAACCCCTAACATTCCGAGCAGAACAGCTTCTTGCATCCGAATCGGTGGTATTGGTCCTCTAATTGGAACCAAGTCATTAAACGACTCATTTAAAAAAGTGAGATTCCAAGGATTAGGTTCGACTCGAGTGAGAGTGCCAGAGAAATTGGTCTTGGATCCTTGTTGAGTAATCAATAAATCTAATGTCGCAAATGGCCCGCCGACTGTAAAAAACTGAAGCTGAAGATGAGGTCCACTTCTTGAGTTGGTAACCGTACCATCTACAAACAGAGGTTCAGGCTGCGTTGCAACAACACATGGTAACGAACTGCATGCCAGATCAGTGGCATGAAAGAAATGCTGTGAAATTTTCCCTACGGAGGTAGGAACTGTCGATCTAGGTGAGATTTGAGCGAACGCTACTGAAGTACTAAAGAGAATGATCAGAAAACAAGAGACTAGAGATGTTGAGATAGAACCTTTCATGCCTTAACAACCTGCAATTTGACCCTACCCCTTATGTAGAGTGTTATGAAAAAACGAATTCTGCGTGTGCCATGAAAAGTGCTTGGATCACTCCAAGGAGATGACATCTTTTGGTGTGAACTGGGGTTTTTAGGCAAGCTAAGCATTCTAAACAATAAGAATTACGTTACCAACGGCTCTTTCTCTCACGGACTTCGGGGAATGTGGGGAATTTTCCGATACAATCGTCCCCCCAGTAATCAGGTACCACCATCTTTTTTTCATTAAATGACGAACCGATGAGACGACCTCCTCCGATAGTTCGTGAGTATGAGAAAAAAAGATGATCGGGCGGGATCACCGGGAGCACTGGATTACTGGGGGCTTGAGAAAAGATAATCGGAAGAGGCACCTGTCATGAAAGCACAGCACCTCTTCCGAATCCTCATTAGAATTCCTTCCGAACACAGAGACCAATACGCTCCTTGCCGTTCTCATCAATAGCAGTCACGAATCCACTATCACGAAGACTCTGAGAATCTCGGGTATCGCGAGTTGCTTTACACACAACAACTGTCTCAAGTGGGAGAGCTCCGTCTCCATCTCCGATTCTATAAGTACTTTCAGCAATACCACTTGCACATCGTCTATCTTTCGTGTTTTCTT
>RFPC01000159.1 GCA_009926305.1 bacterium | reverse complement strand
CCGTCACGGAGGGAGCACGATTAGGTAATCTTTCCATTATTGAGCATATAGTAGGGGAGTAAAAAATCTTTCGCATCAATGTTTCTGGTGCACTCGTCTATGTAGCAACAAGGTACCAGTTGGGGAGCCTTGACCCCTTTCCAGTCGAATACTAGTAAAACTTCTGTTACAAACTACTATTTTTCGTTGAGGTGATTCATATACCGTCTGAGAATCTCACAGTAGGTATCAAGGCTTGCAATGCTTACCCATTCCTCGTCCGTTCCGATACCTCCCCCTACGGGTCCAAATTCAACTCCACCGCAACCCACCGCGGTAAAGTGTCTAGCATCAGAAGAGCCCTGTGCGCCGTAGAGAATACTATCCTCGCCGGTCACGTCTACGGCAACTTGCTGTAGTAGGCGGAGATGGTCATCATCCTCTGGAGTCGACATAGCTGGTTCGTGCGAGATAATCTCAAGGCTCAGTCCCTCTGTTGTGAGCCCTTGGAGTCGTTGTGCGATTGTTTCTGACTCTTCTGGGGTGAACCGAATATCAAGAGCGACTTCACAAAGGTCGGGAATCTTGTTGAAGGTCTCATTGGGCGTTGAGATTGCTCCGATATTGACTGTCGAGACCCACGCTTTCTCCGTTGGGTTCGGAAACTCTTTTTTTAGTGCAGCGAGAAACTCCATCATCTTCTCGATTGCATTCTCACCAGCCCAGGGATAAGCACCATGAGCGGTTTTGCCGCGGGCTATTACCTTTGCCCAAAGAACACCCTTTGCCTTATGTACGATATGAAAGTTCGTGCTCTCTGAGGTTATAACGAAATCCGCACGTACCCCCTGGTCGACCTGATGCTTCGTTCCATGGAATCCTCCCAGCTCTTCATCGGTGACGAGTTGTAAAGCGAGTGGATAATCGACCTTCCCTGCCATCTCTCGAAAAACGGCGATCAGACAAGCAACATTTGCCTTCATATCCATCGAGCCGACGCCGTAGAGTTTGTCGCCTTCTACACGTCCTTCGTACTGAGTGTCGTTTCCGGGAATCACGTCGAGGTGACCATTCAACAGGAGGGTAAAGCATTCTGGGCGGGTCTCTGTGTTGTAGAGGAGAATGCTCTTGTACCCGTTGTCTTCAAATCGTTCGAGCGTGAACCCTTGAAGATGCGAAAGGGCGAACTCAAGGATCGCGTCGAGCTCCTGAGGATAGGCAGGAATAGACCGATACCGAATGAGCTCTTGAGTGAGCGTAATAAGATCAAGTGTCATGATAGCCCTCTTCGAAAGATATATTACGTTAGAAGATCTGTGCGTAGATCGCACTGCTATTCCCATGTATTCTCCCTTTTTTCGCCTCTTGAGATGCGGTGCTCATAAGCGTCCGAATACCACCGAGGAAGACTGGAGCATCTTCGGTAAAAGAGAAGAAATTTCGATCAATATAGGTGTAGTCGGTGCCACTACCGATATCGTGAATTACGGGTGTTGTTAGTTCGGGTTGCACGACATAGTCACCGCGATCTCTTAGCCCAATTCGTAGCTCTCTGCGGAATTCCCCGTCGTATAACGTCCCGCGTGTGTGCCCATAACAACCGTATGTGCCCTGTAGAGGCTTTGCTCGCAGTCTTATCGCACCGTTAATCGCCTCTTCTGGAGATATCCCTCTTCCTTGAAGGTATTCGCAAAAGAGCGGAGCCAGTGCTGCGATACCGAGTGCTTGCATTGGCTTTCCTCGCTCTTGGCGAGAGAGCGCTTCCTCTGAGAAGAGATCACCCATAGCGCGTACCTGAAAAGCCATACGCATTGGAGAGAGATAGGCTTTTGTGTCATTAATCCTTCTATCTGCTGCCATGTCTGGTGCATCTACGTTGAGCGTAATCGAGTTTGCCTTAATGAGTGTTCGCAGCGCTGGATCAGTGAGCAATGATACGGGCTCACTTTCCTTTGGATTCTTTAGTCGTGAGATCGGCTCTGAGGCCCGAACGTAGAGGAGGTACTGACACTCCCCATTATTCTCCTTCAGGTGTGCACGGAGTTGCTCAGGTCCCAGTAACGCATCGAATCCTGAAAGAGCAGAGACTTCTTCGGCTGCGATTGAGTCGTGAGCTTCTTTCCCGAACTCAAAACTCTTCATTCCCTGGTATTTTTCCTCAGTTACAGCAAGGAGTGCGATAGGCTTCTGAAACTCTCGACGGATATCGTCGAGTCCTCGGCGAAATTTCATCCGAAAGAGGCTATTCCCATCCACAGCAAACACGCTTTCGAGCACCTGATATGCGGCAATTGAGTTCTCGATTTCGAAGATAGAGCCGCGTATAGCTTCTTTTACCTCTGAGGGGCTTGCTGTCTCAGCCTGTTGCAGAAAAGCGGTTGAGAGTCCTTG
>RFPC01000158.1 GCA_009926305.1 bacterium | reverse complement strand
ACTCTCTAAAGACGTTCTCTTGATGATACAGAATCATCTCAAGAAGCCTACAGAATCCGTAGGTTAAGAAGCTCTTGTTTTTACGGGTGGCCGTGGCCTGAGCCCGACCCATCAAACCTTTAATCTCCGTGGCGGTTGCACCAGCTGAGATCGAAATCTCATCCACGCCGCCTAAAGCTGTTCGGATTTCTTCCCGAAGCAACAGAGCGTAACGGTTCATGTCACCGTTAACCGGGTCAGGCGTCAGGAAGCCAACCCGATCGGACGGTTCAACGTTTGCAATGATTCGCGGAACACGCAAACCGCCAAGCAAACTGTTCGAGCCAAACGGGTCAGAAACCCGAGTTGACGGATTATCGATACCAGCAAAACCGCTTTGACTACTAATAGTCGGGCGGAAATTACGGTCACCGCCGGCAGATTCGACCAGATCGCTACGGGGACGGGAGCTGACGAGCGTGGGATTACCGAAGAACTCAATGTTCTTGGCAATATTGCTCATCATCTGATCATGAAGAACGATAGCCTCCATGAACTGTTCAAACTCGCCTTCGCCTTCAGTACCGCTGGCATTTGGCTTATTTAAAACCTCCACAGCGGGAATGAAGCCCAGAGCATTGGGTTTTTTGCTCTTAGGACTCAACAAACCGCCGGGTTCAAGGTCAAAACTCAGTTCTGTGTTCGATTCGTACTCAGAAATAGTATCTGCAGTCAAAGATAAGCGAACATAGCGCTTATTCTGATTCATAGCTTCGCTAGGAAGCCCCAAAGCAGAATTTCTAACTTTATAGCTGTACAGAATGACGACTTCTTCTATGCCGCCGTTAACATCGTGATAAACTTTGTACTGATCCTTGTTAAAAAAGTAAATCTGGTACTTTAATTTCTGATCAGGCCTGAAATAGAACAAACCACAACCGTCGATCAAGAAATTACGGATGATCGCCGGAAAACGTATGTCTAACCTGTTCAGATCTATAAGATCAGCTAGAAATTTAGTCCTAGCACCGTAAGTATCCTGATCGCAGTAGAAAAACAGGCCCTGTTTCATCATCAGCAGGATCATCTGCTGTAAATGACCCAGGACCACCATCGTGGCCGATTGCTTGCTACGATCCTGGGTTCGCGCAGCCTCCAGAATCTCACTAAAGCGACTGCGGACGCTCAGATTATCAGCAGGCATCAGATTTAAACCCGTTTATCGTCAATTTGAGGTCGGAAGCAGGAAACTTCTGACTCGATCTATTCTAAACAGCTCAGGCGGCAAAAACTCATGGGGATAATCGACAAGAATGTGGTCAGTGCGGCCTAAAGGATCTGTAGCACCAGCCTCAGCCTTGTACTTATCCATAAAATCAAGCATTTCCTGGCTGTCAGCGGGTGCTACAGCATTAGGAATAACGTCATAACAGTGAGAAAAAGACTGAACCTTAGTTTTGTGCCGGTCTGGGCCTCCCATCCACGAAAAATGCCACCCGGCATCGCAGTTCCCGTAGATGCAGTCGTTCGGATTCCGCCGAATTTGAGATAACGTCTCGCCATTCAGGTGCTCGTGGAGTACAAAGGTGCCGCAAATCCAATTATTCGGTGCTTTTGTGTCATCACCGTTCGGATCCGTAACTCTAAGGTCGGCCCGACCATAAAGCATAGGCATTGACAGCCGAATACAGCGATCCGGGGAGCCTTTAGCGATACGAGCACCCTCAACCAGAGCTTCTGGCCTCGGGATTTCGTCTACATCACTGAAAAAGAAGACCGAATCGGGCGGAGTCATCCGCATACCGACAGCCAAAGCGTCTCTTTGAGCGTACTCTCGCGCCCACGGGCTGAAAATCTCCTCTTTAGAGGGTAGCTCAACGTGCAAAACCTGCACCTTGTCCTCAGGAATGCCTAGCTCCCGAAGAGTATCAACGCACGTAAAGGGTTTAGGGTCGCCCTTAAACGTACGATCTGCATCTGTTATGATAAAACCGTCTACAACGTCTTTTAGGAGCTCATACCGGAGCTCTAAAAGCTCTTTCTCGTTGAAATAAAGGAAACAATCGAACAGCATCAACCGCTTCAAGCTGTCAATATAGTAGTACAGACAGCTCTAAAACACAAAAATCAGCTGGATTTGTCTCGACTCAGATAAGCCCTGGCCTTACGGCTGGCTCTTTTCGCAGCTTCTGTATTAGAAACTTGCGTATTAACTGGTTTGTCGCCACGGGTGGCAGCCTTTTTCTTCTCATCCGTAGCCCTACGCTCCTCGGGAGACAACCGAGCCCAGGCACTTTTAGGTAAGTACCGCTCAGTTCGGCCTTTTTCGCGAGCTAGGTCGGCCATCAGTCTTTCTTCTTCTCGTACTCTTCCCTAGTCTGCCAATCTTCCTTAGACCACTTAGATAGTCTGTTCTTAGAC
>RFPC01000157.1 GCA_009926305.1 bacterium | reverse complement strand
AGAAATGAGTTCGCTGCTTTACTAGGACAATCAGCACATGAGAGTGGCGGTTTTAAAGAGTTATCTGAATCAGGAAATTACTCGGTAGCAGGTCTTAGAAAGACGTTCAAGTACGCACAAGGTAAAAGCGATGCTCACCTCGCAGACTTGTTAAAAGATGAAAAGAAACTATTTAATGCAGTCTATGGTAACTTATCAGCGCTCGGGAATCGAGGAGGGGATGACGGGTTTAATTTTCGAGGTAGCGGGTTTGGTCAGGTAACGGGAAGAGATAATATTAAAAAAGCTTTAGCGACAGTTAAGAAAATGAGAGCGGAGGCTGGACTACCACCGTTGGATTCTAAATATGATGCGGAAGATGGCGGATTAGAAGCTTTCGCAGAAGACGTAAGAAATAACGAGGACTTAGGTGCTCAGGCTACAGTAGCGTGGTGGTTAAATAATGTTCATGGTAAAGTAGAGGATTGGACGAATGACGCTCAAGTATCTGCTATGGTTAACAAAGGTCCGAATAGTGATTTAGGTAAAGAAGCGGCTAAAATAAGTCAAAGCTACAAGCCGTACAGAGACGCGCTAGATGCGGCTCAAAAAGAGGCAGATACTCAGTTTAGAGCAACTGGCTTTGCTATGAACGACGAAGAGTTTTTTAAAAACCTGAGTCAGAATGTTCTCTTGCAACAGGAAAATGAGAAAAAGAAAGCCGAATACGAGAAACAGAAGGCCGTTGTAGATAAAAAATTTCAACAAGATATAAATGCTAAAGGCGAGAGCGTAAAAGGTTACGAAGATAGGAGAAAAAGAACAGAGGCTTTCAGAAAAGATCCTAGATTATTAAGTATACCGGATGAGGAGTTAGTTGATCCTAGAGATGAGCCTTCTATGACTGATCCTGCATTCGGGCCAGTTCAACCTGAGAGGTCAATTCAGGATAAGATGTTTATAGAGAATTTTGTAAAAGACCAGAACCTTAAAAAGTTAAATAGGTTTTATAGAAGACATGGGGGTAGATAACTATGCCGATAAGTAGCATATTTCAAGGTAATTCTCAGAGCGTACCGGGGAACACTCCATCGTCACAACGTGAGGTGGTTAACGTCTACGAAGATACAACAGATGTCAGAACTAATCACGACATCCCATTACTATTTTTCGCTACGTCCTTGAAAGGGTTCCGGGCAATGATCACTGTGAACGTAACTGTGAACGTAGACGCAGACCCAAACCCAAACCTCAGTGAGACTTTCGAGATACTCGGAACAAATGACGGGACAAGCTGGAGCATTTCTCAGACTAGCATTGCGAACACAAATGGCGCTGCAAACATTACTTTCGATATTACTAGCGCAGGTCAAATACGCTACAGTTCAACGTCAACAACAGGGTTTACTAAACGCACTCTTGCCTGGAGTGTTCTCGCTCTCTGACACCTGGAAAATGAAAGGTTTACGAAATGGCAAATAATTTCTTTCGAGTCAAGAACGGATTAAATCTTCCCACACTAGCGGTAGATCCTACAGTAACTCCTCCGACCAATTCACAGCCGGGGGATATGGCGATGTACAACGGTGATTTGTATATCAGGGGGGCAGCTGCGTGGATAAAAGCTGTAACTAACATCGCAGAGCTGACCTCCGTCAAACTCGACCGCGCAGCTCCTTCTATCGCGACAAACGTACTGACTCCTTCGTCTGACAAAGAAGTCATCCAGAGAATCGCTACAGCTGCGAACTTCAACGAAATCGCGAATCCCGAAGACGGACGCTACTACATCCTTATGAATACCAGCTCGACCGATATCACTATCGGGAACGAGACAGGCACTGCAGCCAACCAGATTGTCACAGGCACAGGCGCTGCATTTACATTCAAGGCAGGCACCTCTATCGCAGCGGTATACGACGGCGGCTCTTCCAAGTGGAGACTCTCCGGCGGTGCAGGCGGTGCAGGCGGCGGTACAACAGACGTCGTCTCCCAAGTCGCACACGGCTTCGCAGTCGGCGACGCTCTGTACCTCAGCGGCTCGACCTACACCAAAGCAATCGCGACTGCAGCTAACACAGCAGAAGTCGTCGGTGTCGTCTCGAAAGTCGTCTCATCGGATACATTTGAACTGACAACCTCTGGCGAAATCACAAGCCTCTCCGGTCTGACCCCAGGCGGTGTGTACTTCCTCTCAAGCGTAACAGCAGGTCTCTTAACCCTGACCGAGCCCAGCGTAGTTGGGTACGTCTCGCTTCCTATCGGTGTCGCGTCTTCGGCTAGCTCGCTGTACGTAGCCCCCAAGCGCGGCGTCGTTATCGGTGCGGCAAACGCTCGCACGACTATCGCTGTGTTGAACAACGCTGCAACGAACGTCGTGGACGTGACAAGCTACAATTCACTGAAACTCGAAGGCGAGCTCAACGTCACACGCTCTTCCGGCGGAAACCA
>RFPC01000155.1 GCA_009926305.1 bacterium | reverse complement strand
GCGTACATGGGACGCTACTATCAGCGTTTTGGAGAACTACGTACCCTGTACCTCCCTAAAACGTGTTCAGTATGCCTACTCAGCAGCAGATCTCTTAGTGGCTGACGACATCCTATTCGAACCTAATGGCTGAAAATCCTTTCAAACCTCTGGCAAATATGGCCAGAGCTCAGACTAGAATTATTGAAACTCTAGGAGTTCCCTACGCCGACCCTTTCAACGAAGAGGCAGTCATCTCCGATGTCAATGACCCGCTGAAGCTAGGTCGGGTGAAGGTTACCACTGAGGACGGGATTGTCTCCCAATGGATACCTGTGTCCGGATCGAATAAGGGGATACTGAGCGCGAGGTATATCGGCTCAAAAGTGATGGTCGGTAAGACTAATGGCAGATCGGAGAATATGTATGTCGTAGGGGTTATAAGAAACGACCCGGACATCGGGGTTTCAGGAAACCCTATGCAACTTCCCATCATCGACGAGAGTACTGCGGTTTGGAATGAGACTACCGATTCCGGGATGAAGTGTAATGAGGGAAATGAGGGGCGGATGTACATCCTCAGCAATGAGATGAATCAGGATGTGGTCGTATGCCTCAGACGCACAAGCAATCAGGTGGGGAGTAAACCCGCCTGGTCTTGGAAATCGATTACAAGTGGGCTTTGGGTAGAGAAAGGAATTAACCCGGGGAACGAAACTACCTCTGCTGTTACTCAGGCTCAGGAGAGAAATCCGGGAATACCTGAATGCAATGAGTCGTTGCTGGGAGAAGTTCATGAATTCACTGAAGACAGAGCATTCCGTACCACTTCTATGATATGTAGAAGGGATGAGAATAAAAACTTCTCCTGGTTACCCCAAAGCTCTCCGCCGGTATTTTTCCGAACCACGTTGCCAAAATGCAGTGAGAAGATCCATGGCATGGAAGCTGTGCTGGATGACGGCAATAACTCAGAGTTCATAGTCTGTCAAAGATATCAGGGGCTGCTGCTCTGGGTACGGCAGGGCAGGCGTATACCTCATCAGTTTTTTAGCAAAGAACCCCCTCTTACAAGGATCCAATTCACAACAGGATTTAACCCTATCGAGGCGTTGTCTGAAACCCCGATGTCTGCGGATGACTGGGCTAAAGAACCAGAGATAGCAGAAGTCGCCTTCGACACTGCCATAGCAGATATTGATCTTACCGGGACAGATCCGAGGCTTAAAGAGCTGTTACGTCTCGCAGGTCTCGTGCCCGCTACCGCCTTCGACGGAGCCCAGACAATGAGAAGGGTCGCTAACGAAGCGTTGAGAAAGAAGACAGGCATTCCTGTGGAGACAATAACTAAGTTGATAAGAGAAGATCTGGACCGGGATGGATCGTTAACTTCTTCTACAGCACAGGCACTTACCGGTGTTGGAAGTGCGGCAGACGCACTCGTTAACGGGGTGACTGGGGGAGACCTGGACTCTGCCCTCTTATCGATCGGGCAGAATACTCTGCGGAACGCGATGTTGTCGATTGACCCTCAGACAGCTTCGGTTATGACCGGGCTGATGAGCGGAGGAATAATGGGAGCTGTGGACAGCGCAGTTGCCATAGGTCTGGATCAATTGCCCCCTGAAGTCAACAGATATGTATCGCCTGTGGTGGGGATAGCCAAGAATCTACTAACCTCTGCTTATCCAAACTCGCTTGGAAATATCCTCAACTCGGCCTCTGGCGGCGGCCTCCTTGCCGCAGTGAATGGGACTGTTAATAGTGCGATAGGGAACAATGTTGTGACTCCGCAACTACTGTCGACATTGGCGACGGGCCTCTCTTCAGGCTCTCTGGGTGAAATACCCAAGCTGTTCGGATCAATGGGTAACCTGGACCAGATTTCGAAGCTCCCAGCACCCGCTAATGCAATACCTACCCTCGCTACCACTGCTCTGGGAGTGTCTGGCCTGGCCAGTGTTGCTCAGGACCTCCTTGGGAAGGGGGGCATAGGTCTAAATAACCTCGACAAGGTTATTGGAGGTGGATTCAGCGCGGCTAAGACGATAATATCTGGGGTCAAAGGTCTAACAGGGTTGTTTGGATCGTCGGGGTCCCTGGGCTGCCCCTGTGATCCTAAGTGCAGAAAGACCGAGCATGGGGAGGATAGCGATGGCAATAATTTAATCGAGAAGTGCGGCTGTATGACATCAAATAACGCGAATTGTTATGCCGCTGAGGGTAATCCCTTGAAGAATAATGCCGGCCCAATAGCAGAGGAACAGGGGTTGTCTTTTACCGGTATAGGGGAAGAGCTGTTGCCGGGCAACATTAGAAACCTAAGCGCATCGATTAGGGAGATCCCTAGAGTGGGCGAGATGGCAGAGAAGTACTTTGCATCGAGATACGCGGACCAGGTTGATAAAGAATGCGAGATAGCTTGTAGCTTCGAAGCGGTAGAAAAATCGCTTAAGGTGGCAGATAATAACATCACCAGAATAGAGTCTATTGAGAAAAAATTAATCGACGGGTTTTATAGATTCTTGAAAGCTATTGCCTACGAAGAAGAGAATGAAAAAGATTTTGCCA
>RFPC01000154.1 GCA_009926305.1 bacterium | reverse complement strand
AGGAAAAAAAATATATTAAAACAAATCATAAAATATCAACACAGTAGCTCCCTAATCTTTTCAAAAACTCCTTTTGAAAGAATAGAGTGCAATGGAAGCCAACCAGCCCTCGCATACAGGCCTCCATCATGCTTCTCTGTTTGCAGATAGAGTTGTCTAACCCCAAGTGAATTGGCAAGTTGCTCTGCCCAATTGAGCATCGTACTCGCAAGGCCTACACCTCGAGCTCTTGGTGCAACATAAACTCCCCCCAACCAATGCTCATAGTCAGGAAATTCCTCCATTTCTCGGTTTTTTAGCTCTAAAACACCCAGAATCTCTTGATCTTTGCACGCAACAATCAGGAGTGGGATCTTATCTTTGTTGAGCTTCAGCCTGAGCCTCTCGCTTGTAGCCTCAATCGAGTTCTCGGGGTCTATATATCCCCATTCTTCAAAAAACCATTTTGAAATCTGCGGAATAAACTCAGGGCAATCTGCTAAAAATTTAATTTCAATCTCGTTTTTCATATCGCTGAAAACCATCATGCCAAACTCCAGACCATTCCCGAAGTCCCTGATGGAAGGACGGGGCGTCTTCATACCTTTCTTTTAATCTCATTGTGTCAATAACTGATTCATCAAACATCGCAAACAACATGAGCTTAATCAAAGAAAGTGCGCTGAAATCGACCTAAGACAAGCCAATTCGTACATCCTTGCACCTCTTATCTTAATTACCTCCTTCTTCAAGGAACACTATCTGCGCTTTACTGCTTTGTAGGGCCGAGTGAAAGCACACTGACTGACGCCGCACCACCCTTCTCAAGTATCACCATCTTTTTTTCGGGGACGAGGCCAGATGAGACTCCACAAAGTTGTAAAATTCTTTCAAATAGACCCGTAAAGAATTATGGTGCCATAAAGTTTCGAAGCAAGGAGAAAATATGACAAACGTGTGTGAGCTTGTCGTACCATCAGAGCAGTTCCGTGATTCATATAGTAGTTACATCGCTGAATTAGAGAAACACGGTGAAAAGAGAATTCCATTTCCGTTACGCTATCCACACGAGGATTTCCCTGGGCTATTATTGCGATTAAAGAATGACGCTCTTGGCGTAAATCAGGAGGAGTGGCAGGTTCCGTGCTCAACGTACTGGCTTGTGGATGAACATTCAAAGATTGTTGGTGTTTCTAACTTAAGACACTGCCTCAATGAGAACCTCAAGCGCCATGGCGGCCATATCGGATACGGAATTCGCCCTTCTGAAAGAAATAAGGGATACGCCCAAACCATTTTGCGAGAAACCCTAGTGAAGGCCTCTGAGAGGGACATAAAGGAAGTACTCGTAACTTGCAATAAGAGCAACATTGCCTCTGCTAAGGTTATCAAGCGAAATGGAGGTGTCCTTCAAGAGGAAGAATTTATAGAGTCTGAAGGAGGCCTCATTCAGAGATATCTGATCTTACAGTAACTGTCTTAAGGGGTTTCTCCCTTCAGTCAGCTTCTTTTCATTGGGTTTATGGTCATTTCCTCGCAGGAGGATACTCCTGCTCACAAGCCGGATGTAGATGTTTTTATCCGCATAGATCCTAGAAGCACCTGATTATCCGAGAGAGGCTTTGCTGCCGAAAGAAAATATGGCCGTCGGCTCAGTTGTCCAGGGTAGCACAGCCCGAAAGAAAACAGATGGTCGTTCTTTTTGACTGGAATACTGCTTAACAGGTAGGCTCTGGCACCCAGCCACCAGGATAACAGATGTATGGAGGTAGGAGCCCTTCAGTGCAGAGATTCCCAAACTCTTCTGGAGTAAACAGTCCCTCAATCCACGCAGAGATGGCCACCATACCCGACGTCCCTGAGGGAAAGAGGAGGGGGGTAAGAGTAGGTCTGGGCTAGCCCAACAGCGTATCAATATTGAAAAAGAGCCACGCAAAGTGATAGAGGATAATGAGCTCCATGAAAACAGCAACGACAAAGATAAACGGCTGTGCCTCTTGGTCGATCTTTATCCTTCGTCTTCTACCAACGGTGATTACACCGAGATGTATGGAGACAACCAGATCGGTAAGTATGAAGAGACAGAGTGCAAGGACAGACTCTTCTAGGAAAACGTAGTCTCTCAGATCAGCGCTAATACCATCTGCTCCCCACCCCAGGTGCATGTTCCAGGTCACGATAGTAAGAATGGCAATCATACTTATCGAGTTCGCGACCGCTGCAATGAAGGCGAATGGGCTATCTCGAAACGAGATGGTTCGAGCACCTGCGTGTCGAGTACGGCATCCAGTCCGAGTCCAGCAATGAGAAGGGTAACTCCAGCAAGACAAGCGTGACGAGCCCACTCCTCGGGTAAAGCAAGAGAGCCGAAGAAAGCTCCGAGTCCGCCGAGTATTAAGTAGCCAGCGATGTCATCTATCAGTTTTGAAACAGTTTTCATGGTCTACTGATTGTTTTGAGCTTGTTGTTCAAACAAGTGGGTCAATATTCGTGGAAACAAAACTTTTTTTGCGCTGGATGTTATCCTATGCTGCCAAAATGTAGGTAAACTGGCCGCTTGAAGTGAGGCGA
>RFPC01000153.1 GCA_009926305.1 bacterium | reverse complement strand
GGTAAAAGGTGGTAACTCTATGTCGGGGTCAAAGTAGTTTATATTCGTTTCGCTTACCGGCTGCTTAAAAGCTCCCTCGAACTCTTTGGTTAATTCAGATAACTTATCGGGAGGGAGAGAGAACACATCGCGAGCGGCTTCTTCTAATCTCTTTTTTGCAACCCCGTTCCTGCTCCAGTACTGTATATATGCAACGGCAGGAGTCATCCCGCCAAACGTGCCGTCGACGAAATCGATGCTCCCTAGCTTCTTGAGTACGGAAGAATTCTCCCCCCGTGAAGTCCAACCTGTATTGGACTTAAAGCTAGAAACTTTTTCACTTACTCTCGGGGGTAAACCCATGGATAGAAAAGTCTCACTCTCACTATGCTTTCAACTAAACAGGGGGCTCAGCGTGATCGAAGCTCCAGGCTATAGCGTTACGAACGATAGAGTCGGCGTCTTTATCCCAGTCGTCAAAGTACGGGTTATTCCCAATCCTTTCAAGGACCCACTCTCGTACAACATTACCCACTGTCTCGGGCATCCTGGCGATCCGGCTGGTGCGTTTCCATACACATTCATATCTGCTACCTCCATTAGATCCGTCAAATTGCTCGATTTCTCTGAGGATCCCTAGAATCTTTCTCTTCACAAAACTCCTCTTGCCCGGAGTCAGTTTGTTCCAAATCTTCCTCTGATCCTCTATAGTCCCCCAATCCGGGTCATGATCTTTAGGCACTGGAGTATAAGAAGTCACGTGCTTCACCGCTTCTACCGAGTCCGCAATCTTCTTCAGCTTATCAACTTCAGTGACAATATCGTTATCGAGATATACGATAGAGTCCGGAGTAGATCCGAAGTACATCCGGGCAGTATCGACGCATGAAGTGTCTCCTCCTAGGGCATGGGCAAGGCCCGTAGCCAGTAGCTTCGCCTTCTTGATGTCTGTAATCTCCTCAGAGAGGAATATAATACCTCTGAACTTAGGATGCTCCGGAGTACTAGAAAAGGAGTGATGAAGTATATTGAACTTTATCCCCAACTGGGATGCCTGGGTGATAATTTCCTCCATACTGTCCCCGTCATCGTAGTCTACTCCCAAAACTTGGCAGCTATGAAACAACCCCTCCACCCTTCTCCGCCTCTTCCAATCCGGACACACGTCGAAGACAAAAGGCGACCAAGTGCGTCCCTGCACAATGGCCTTAGCCAATCTCTTGGGGGTTACCTCGGCCGTTTCGGTACCTAGCCGAGACCCTAGCACTCTTACCTCGGTCTTAGGGTTCCCATACTTATCACACTGACCCTTGTACTGCAGAGTAGTACTGGGCTTGTGGTCCCAGTGTTCGTAGTCCAGGGAGATAGTAGCCACTGAGTCGAGGTGTTTTCCTACCATCCTATCACAAGCTCTTGGGGTCGTACTTGGATCCGTAGATCCAGTTCGCATCGCAGCGCTTCGACTTGTCCGTGATATAATCCAGCTCTTCCTGAGAGAGCGTACCCATGAGGTCGTTGGCAAGCCTGTAGATGCCTTTCTTCTCACCCTTCACCATCTCCCAAGTCCTCACAATATGTGACATTTTCTTTGACATACTAAATCCGTCTCTGAGGGTCAACGCACTAAAGACGTGTTCAGTCGCCAATGCAAGATCTTTGTCCGTCTTATGTGCATTGAATACTTCGTAAGATTTATCGATACTACTGATCAGCATCTTCCTCTGTGCCCAGTAGGGGTGGTCCAGGTCGCGTTTCTGATTTTCCCAGTTCTCTTTCATATTCTTCCTCAGGTTATTCGCCTTCATATCGATCATAACAAACCTAGTAGACTCGAGAATCGTTGCTAAGGATCCCAGAGTCAATTCGGGCAGATAATCTCCCTGGCCTTTCATATCCCTGATAGCGAAGGATAAGAAACAGAACCTAATAAAACATTCCAGAGAGTTTTTATGGGTCTGAAACCGGAAGTAGGGCAGCAAATCTTCACTTTTTGAATGAACATTCGTACCAGACTCCACCTGCTCGAGAAACGCATCAGTGCAGTGGCGAAGTACTCTAGCAAATAGGGTGATCTCGTCGACATCATACTCTTCCATGAGGTATTTAATATTCGCAATAGGGTGAATGTCCCTACCAACCTGCTCTGACATATCTTGTTGCTCATATTTACGATACGTCGACAGCAGAGCGAGTCTGCTAATAGCGCCGGAATCTAGGACATAGGATATCTCCGACCTAACATCGTTGGCATTGGCCAGTATCACTGTATTCGACACAACTTCGATGGCATCGGTACCTTTATTCTCCACTTTCTCCGTACCGCCTGTAACAATAGACTTGAAGCTCGGAGCTGTGAGCATCTTTTCTAGAGAAGCCTGAGTCAGGTCGTCGTTGTAAGCCAAATGCGAGCTGATTACAGACCCTTGGTTAAATCGAGAGCTTAAGTCTCCCATGCTCGAGACGGTATAACCGCAGTATTTCATTGCTTCTCTGATACCGTTAAGGACGGTGGACTTGCCTACCCCCGTCTCTCCTACCACGACTCCCGCCTTCCTGAACGAATGCTTGAGCGGCTCAGTTTTACCAGGATGTACCGCTCCCGTTCTTCCGACACAAGCCCTCCCAATAATGAGTTTGATCATTTCTGCTTCTGCAGGAGGAAATATAGTGATGATATCTTCAAACTTTAGCTTCTGCACCTCTTCACTGAACCAGGAAACT
>RFPC01000152.1 GCA_009926305.1 bacterium | reverse complement strand
CAAAATTATGGTCATTTTATCAATCATCTTTGATGGATCGGATATCTTGATAAATCTGAAGTTATTTCTTAATCAATTGGGCATGACATCTGTGAAAGTGATTCTTTGAGTACGTTGAGCATACTGACGCATTTATCTTACCCTTTCCTACGGAGATTAATCACGTTCTTTGGAAGTTTGCGATCAAGATCTTCATCGATCAAGCTCTTAGCTTCCTCTAGAAGCCTGTTGCCCAGGACTCTATCCTGGTCCACGCCATCACCGTGGTAAAGCATACAGCCAAGATTGTGCATCGCGCCCTTGTGACCTTTTTTGGCAGCATGATCATAGTAATCAGCCGCTAGCCGTCTATTCTTGAAGGTACCTCCTGTAGATACTATGTAAGCGATCTATATCGCCACCTAGATAGTAGTTCAAAAATACTTACTAGACATTGAAGCAGAGCTAGCCGTTGCCGTTCGGGCTACTCATAGGCAACAGAGAGTAAGTAAGAAATATATTTTTGGCTCTCGCATTACCCAAGGATAGCGGCGTTAGAAACTAGTTTATGAACAGGCCAACTGGGGGGCTTTTTGGATTGGGTCAATAAATAGCTCTTCATAGCTGTGAAAACAGTCTATTTCGAAATGAAATCGTTTCAGTCGTCTATTACTTTGTTGTATCCAGCGCCCTTATGGGCCTACCAGCAACTAAAAGCTATGAGTATGAACGTCGCCGTCCTGAGGAAACTCCGCTCTACGAGATTCTTAGGACCGAGCTAAACACGTTCGTCTCTGAACGGGAGATAGAAAATAGATCTCTTCCCGATTACGTGACTGAGGAGTTCGAAGAGTTTCTAAGGTGCGGCCTTCCTCAGTACGGATTTCTGAGACTGAAGTGCACGGGGTGTAAAGCAGAAAAAATAGTGGCGTTTTCTTGTAAAAAGAGAGGTTTCTGTCCGTCTTGTGCAGGAAAAAGAATGGCTGAGTCTGCAGCCCACTTAGTCGACAACGTCCTTCCACACGTTCCTTACAGACAGTTTGTAATTTCCTACCCATTTCCACTTCGGTTTTATATGAATGCAAGTCGAGAGCTTTGTAGCAAAGTTCTGAGAATCATCTCGACCTCGATTCACCGCTACTACACGAAAACGGCAGAAAAAAACGGGATAAAGAATTCTGCTGCCGGGTCCATCAGTTTCCTTCAAAGATTCGGGTCTGATTTGAGGCTAAACCCTCATCACCATATCTTGGTACCGGAAGGTGTCTACATACTTGTGGGTGATAAACCCGTGTTTAAAAAGGCCCCAAAGATTACAGACGAAGATGTGGAAAAGCTTCTTATGGAAATTAGCGCGAAAATCAGAAAGTATCTTGTAAAGAAAGGATATTTAAATGCAGACGGGGAGATCTGTCTGAATCCTGAAGTATCTTCTGTTTTCTCAGAAAACGAGGCCGTCTCCATGGCAGCAGAAAGCTCGTTTAGAAACCGCATCGCCTTCGGTGAAAACGCTGGAAAGTACGTCACAAAAATCGGCTCTGGGTTTGGGTATGAAGAGGAAATCCCGGTTGCCAAAAGCCGTCTCTGCCGAACCATGCAGGGTTTTTCTCTACACTGTGCGACAGCTGTGAAAACCTCAGACCGCAGGGGGCTAGAGCGTCTTGTGAGCTACATGGCTAGGGGCCCCCTTGCAAACGAAAGAGTCACTCTCACAGATCTTGGCAAAGTAAAATTAAAGCTTAAAAAGAACTATAGTGACGGAACCAGCCACCTCCTCTTTACAAAAAGTGAATTCATAGAACGCCTTGTAGCCCTGATACCACCTCCTCGCACTCACCTAGTTCGCTGGTCTGGTTTCTTTGCACCGAACAGCCCTCTGAGAAAGGCTGTCACTTTAAAGCCAAAGATAAAGAAGGGCTTTCAGTTTAAGTCGTGTTCTCACGATACGGAAGATGGTGAGGAAGGTGAGGGCGGTAGCAAAGAAAAATCGCTGAGGAGTTCACCATGGGCCAGAATGCTCGAAAGAGTTTTTAAAATAGACGTAGCAAAATGTGACCGCTGCGACGGAACTCTCAAGCCAGTTGCTGCAGTGACCTGCCCAGGCGGCATCAGAAGTTACCTCACTCACATGGGTCTTGACCCGGATCCTCCGTCCAGAGATCCTCCCAGACATAGGCAGAGCTCTTTTGAGTTTTCCACCTACGAACTTGATTGTTTCCCGTTACCACTGGATTCAGATCTGCCCTCCCTCAGCTATGACTAGCTCGAACGGCCGCGGCTAGCTTCGCGTCAAATTTCAACAAAACAGTAAATGATGACATTTTTGCTGACCCACAGGCCCAGTTCAAGCGGGTTAGGGGGCGATTTGGGTCGCAGCAGGGTCAAATAGGGGCCAAATCCAGCGGGAATTCGGCTGACTTGGACAAAATAAAGTGGCTAGAATTCCCTATGCGCAACCCCAAGGAAACGCCTGCTAGTAAATTATCGCATCCCCCAGGAACCACCTATAAATACGGATCAAGCCATCTTACCATTGCAGGGGCTATGATCGAAATTGCCACAGGTGAAAGTTTCGAGTCAATTTTTCAAAGACTCGTCGCAAGTAAAATCAACTTTTCGGGAACCTACACCGCAGGCCGATCTAACAACCTTGCAGGAGGCATGAAAGCGTCTACATCCGAATTCGTGAAGTTTGTCCGTGCTATGTACCACGCTGGACAAAACCCAAATGTCCCTGCCTTAATATCAACCGAAGCACAGCTGGAGCAGGAATCTCCTCAGACCTCCGAGCAAACCGAATTTCTCATATCTCCAAGAAGGGGATTTGACTACGGACTAAAC
>RFPC01000151.1 GCA_009926305.1 bacterium | reverse complement strand
ACGATGCCATCTGGTTTTGACGAGGCGGTTCGTATGATGTGCTCTGATGCGGTGAATCAGGCTGTGGCTGCGCTGGCGGCTAAGTACGGATTCGATGCTGAAGAGGCTCTGCGTGAAGTGAATGGTGGTGAGGTGAAACTGGTCCGCAAACGTGGCCCATCGCCTAAGCGTGACACAGAGAAATCGGTGAAAAAGCAGAAGGAGAAGGTGGCGGACAAGCCTAAGCGGGCGCCGACGGGTTACCTGATTTTCCAGCAGTATATTCGTTCCGAGACCGTGGAGGAAATGACGCTGCTTCTTGAGGACGGAGAGAAATTGAAGCCTCAGGCTGTTGTCAAGGCGATTGCGGCAAAATGGCAAGCACTAGATGCTGATGAGAAGGCACAGTGGAACGAGAAAGCCAAGACTGAGAAGGCAGAGAAGACAGAGGATGTGATGGAGGAAATTCAAGATGAAGAAAAACAGGATGAGGAGTAAGTAAAATGAGTGAGCATGTGAAAAAAAACAAAAACCCAAAAAAATCCCATGAGAAAAAGGCGTAACTACGCTTTTTTCATTTTTGCTCTTATTTGGATATAGGGTATTTGCTATATAGTGTGAGTTATCTAAGTTATTATATAGAAACGAACTCATAAAGTGATTTTGACTAAGGCGACCTGGGTCCGAAAAAAAAATTGAAACGAGAAATCGCCTACCACTCTAAGCATCAATCAACTCAACTGAACTAAGAAAATGTCGAGCACTATCATGATGCCTAACGCGATGGACCTCGCTCTCAAGTCTATGATGGAGGATGCTGTTACCCAAGCGGTTTCTGCTCTTTCGGAAAAGCATGGATTTGATCTGGAAGATGCGCTCCGCGATCTCAATTTGAATGAGATTAAGCTTGTTCGCAAGCGCGGACCATCTGCCAAGAGTGAGAAGAAGGGTAAGAAGGCTTCGGCTGACAAACCCAAAAGTAAGCGTGGCACCAATGGTTATCAGGTGTTCTCTAAGGAAGTGCGTGCTGAGGTAAAATCTGACCTTGAGAAGGCTGCAGAAGAAGGAGTTAAGGTTACGCCTCAGCAGCTTCAGACTGAACTTGGTTCGAGGTGGAGTGCTCTTTCGGAGGAAGAACAGGCGGTGTACAAAACCAAGGCCACCGAGATTAACTCCGCGGCTTCATCTCTAGTTGCCTCCGAGGCTAGCAGCGACGAAGACGCGCCCAAGGAGAAAGCAAAGAAGGAGCCAAAGGAGAAGAAGTCCAAGAAACCAACAGGTTATCGCTTGTTCGTGGATTCGATTCGCCCCGGTATTAAGGAAAAGATGATTGCTGATGGCGAAAAAGTCACTGGTCCAGCGCTCTTGTCTGCTGGTGCCGCTAAGTGGAAGAAGTTGACTGATGCGGAGAAGGCGGTCTGGAATGAGAAAGCAAAGTCGGACAGTGAGAGCGAGGGCGACTCCAGCGCGGAGTAAATATGGAGTATGTGGGTTAAGGGTTGGGTTAGGATAAGGTTAAGCATGTGAAAAAGGGGTAAATCACCCTTTTTTCATTAAGGGTTTGTACCAAACCTTTCCGCGAAAGGTGAAATAAAATTGAAATTGGGTCACCCACTATTATAGATAGCATTATTAGGAACAATTATGACTATCACTATTGGAATGCTTCAAATCCTAGCCGACAAGTATGGTTTTGATATTAATGAGGCAAGAGAGGCAATTGGGTTGAGTTGTGGGAAACGGGGGAGGCCTACAAAGTCTAGTACATCGCCTGAACCAAAGCGTACAGATCCTAAACCAGCAAAGGAATCTACAAAACCACGTAGTAAAAGTGGATATCATTTATATATGGCAAGCGTGAAGGAGCGCGTGGCTAATGAACTAAAGAGTAATCTTAAAGGTGGTGAGAAAATTACTGGGCGACAGGTTATTAGTGAGGTTGGTAAGCGATGGCGTAATCTCCCAGAAGAAACTCGCAATATGTGGAATAGCAAATCATAAATTGTAAATTACTTTCTAACCATTTTATACCCACTCCTCCATTTTTTTCTTGTCGAGAGGGTCCACATATAAAATTGAAACGGTATTTCTGCTATAGCATATAAGCACTCAAACGTCAAAAGTCTAAGTCAAACTCGAACAAAAAACATGATCGCTCAGCGTTTCTGTGGATTCTGCCAGATCTCTGGTTTTGCTGGTCCGCACGATCACTACGTGCGTGCAAGCCGCCAGCCAAATGCTCCGGTTACTTGCCCACGGCTTCTTGCAACCGAGTGTTCCTTCTGTCATATGATGGGACATACTGCAAAGTATTGTGGTGAGCGACTTGAGAAAGAAGCCATACGGAAAAATGAAGTCTCTATGGCAGTGAAAAGTGCGTTTGATCAAGGTGAGTGGATGACAAAATCCTCACGTGTCACAGGAAAGCAGAAGAAAGCGGTTGTTACGAATACAGTGACAATTGCAAAAAACAACTTCGATGCACTAGATACAGAGATTGAGTCATCTGATAGCGAAATGGAATGCGAGCCGGCGATTGCGCCAGCGCCAGTGTATACTGGTCCATCGTGGGCTCAAATCGCAAAGTCTGCTCCTATTGCAGAGAAGCAGATCGTGATTGAGAAGCGTCCAGTGGGAATGTCATGGGCTGACTGGGATGATGAGGAATAAAGAAAAACCAAAAAAGTTGAAATTATTGATGAAAGCGGTTTACCTCTAGCCAATGCAACTGAAAGCACTTCTGAAACTGAAGAAACAGCTACCGAGGCAGAAGTTGAGGAAACTGCAAACGAATCTGAAGCTGCAATTGAAGAAACTGTAGAAGAAATTAAGGAGGAAATT
>RFPC01000150.1 GCA_009926305.1 bacterium | reverse complement strand
GAATTGAGATAGTCGGCAGCGAGAGTCAGTTTGCCCTGGACCCACTCAGGGATATCACTTGATTCGGAGATAAGAGAATCGATCAGCAGGGCGTTACGGGCGGCGGACCTGAGGTCGCCTTGTGCCATCTGCCCCTCCGGATCGTCATGATCCGTCTCATCTTCGCATCGTCGTCGTCAATCATGCTCTTCTTAATCGCCTTATCGCGTGCCGACATCCAGTCATCCGAATCGATGTCGCCATCGCCATCATGATCAGTACCTTCGGTGCTGTCATACTTCGACTTACCTGCATTTCTCAAAGCCATGGCAATAGCCTGTTTTTGCGGAGTCCCTTCATCCATCAGTTTCGAAATGTTGTCTGAAATAACCTCTTCGGAGGTACCTTCTTTTAGCGGCATGATTAAATGTTGGTAAATCCCTTATACTAAGCTTTCAACGCTGTCCACCCCTTGTGGTGAGACCGTACTCCTTTGGCAACTCCACTTAAACAGCCAAGAGAAAGATTTTGTTCGGGGAACAGTTTAACCATTTCAGAGATAGATTTTTGCAAAACTTCTCCATGGTCAGGGTGATACCAGTTTTTTGGTTTAGAATTTTTCTTAGATATCTTATCTCTAGTTTCTTTTGAGAGGGATTTACCAAACCAGGGGTTATTCTCTCCAGATTTTGATTTGGACATTTTTTCTATAGTTTCTTTTGAATGAGATTTACCAAACAAGGGGTGATTCTCTCCAGACTTTAATTTGGACAGCCTTTCTCTAGCTTCTTTTGAGGGGTTAACAGCCCCCTCTCCCCCGTCAGTAAGATTCCTCAGTATTCCGGTCCCCAAGTCCTTCCTGCCGTAAAAAGCAATCAGCTCTTTTTCAATCCTGCAAGCCTCCTCCCACTCGAGGTTTTCGTGCAGGATGATAATACGGTCCCGAGAAGGAGGACGACCGCAGCGTCTTCTCCCCTTGTAGGGTCTCCTCGGATTACCAATCCCGATATAGTACGGAGTCCTGTCTTCTCTAACCCACTGATAAACAACTGTGTCCATAGAATTTGGCTATAGTTATCAAACTATAGCACAACTCAGTGGCTTATCTCATCATCGAGCGGATACTCTGTGCGAACTCTTGGTACTCCGCACTGTTGGAGACACCCCTTTTCCTAGATCTCTTTGCAGATCTTGTCTTCACGGACCCCTCTTGTTTCATTATACTGAGAGCCTTTTGAGTACTCATCCCAGAGTCTCTAAGCTCCTTGAGCCTAGAAGCCCTCTCGTTTTGGGTAGAAGGCTTCTTAGCAGGAGGAGGAGGATTTTCAGACGTAGGTCTCTGTCCCCCCTTTCTCTGAGGTTTGGGTTTCTGACCTTTCTTAAAATCCCCCCTGGCTTCAGTTGTTCCCTTCTTCAGAAGAGATCCCTGACCTTCTTCACCCCGACCCGCTGTGGCTGGTTCACGACCACCGGCCTGCGCTCCCAGCTCGGGTTCAGCAGGCTCGCCACGGTACTTCGCATAGGGATCGGGCTCCTGATCAGAGCCACCGGTTTCAAAACCTCTACCTCCAGTAAAGATACGTTTTGAAGTCTTCGAGGCTCTGGGCTTCCTTGCCCGCCTTCATTATCTCCGGTGCCGCTGCGCGTGCTCCTCCGAAACCCCCACCACCACCTTTTTTTCTGCCTTGTTGAAGGAGTGCTTTGAATCCGCCTTTGCTAGTGACTTCGCGAGAGGTAGGAGCCTTCTGTTCACCACTAGGAATATCCACCACCGTAACTGTTGGATCTACACCATTTTTTATTAGACCTGCCAGCCTAGTATTCCCGCCTATAAGTTCATAAGATCCGTCCTCAAATCTACCAACAATAGGAGTTTCTATTACGCCGCTCTTAAAAGATTGCTCAAAATTTTTCTTTTTACCTTCTTCCAGAGAATCATAATCTAAATCAACATTGTTGACACTTCCTAGCTTACTAAACTTGGCAGGTTTACCATTTTTAACAGCATCGTTCCACGCTTCGATACCAGCAGTCTTAAATTCGGGGTATCTGATAGCTTCATCCCATTCTCTTTCAGGATTGGGGTTTTTATATTTAACTTGCGGAACTGAAGTCGGCTGTTGGGTTGATGTCTGCGCTTCCGGCTCTGGCGCAGCGCCTTCAGCAGGTTCGGTCTCAGGGGCGGCAGGTTTCTCTCCACCACCCGAAGGGGCAGCGGCAGGACCCGGTGCAGGGGCTGGAGCTTCCGGCTCTGGCGCAGCGCCTTCGGCGGGTTCCGGAGCAGCAGCAGCAGTTTCGGTCGGTGCAGCGGTAGGTTCCTCGGTACCGGCGGCAGCGCCTTCAGTAGGCTTTTTAGTGGTATCGGAGGTGGGTTGTTCGGGCTGAGAGGAAGCATCTTGTCCTCTTTTTTTAATATTTACATCTCTATATTTTTTGTTAATTGCTTCAACTGCTACATTAAAATCCACTCCAAGTTCTTCAGCAGTAGTCTCAGCAATTGACTCAATATCTTCAGGAGTTAACTCAACACTCTGAGGAGTCAGTTCACGGTTTTGTCTGGCCTTCCTTTGGGCTGCTTTAAGAGCATATTTTTTACTATCACTGTACAGTTTACTAAAACTATTAATGATTTCTTGTTCAGAAACTGTTGGTTTTTCTTCTTCCGGTTCCGGACCCGCAGCAGCCTCTTGATCCCTGAGACCCTTCTGCTCAGCGATCTGGTCACGCATCTTCTGTTGTCTTTCTTTGGTCTTCTGATCTCTCTTAGCCTGAGCCTGAGGAGACTGAGAGAGAGGAGACTGCTTCTCCTTTGAGAATGCTTTAACGACGTCGGCGGCAGTTATTTTGCCCTCTAACGCATCCTTTAGGGTATTTTGCCACTCT
>RFPC01000149.1 GCA_009926305.1 bacterium | reverse complement strand
GTGAGTGAGAAGCTTTGAGACTGCAAATCATAGTGATTTAAGCTTACTACTGGCGACCCGGTATCAGTTTCTCAAGAAGACTCCTCCCTTTGCCTGTTGAGCCAGATTCTCAAGGAGAGGGGGCATGATGTTCAATACACAAAGAATAATACTGGAAGTGATGCACGCTGGTTTACTGAACAAGGGAGCTCTATCCTTCTGATGCTCCCGGAAAGCACAAATGGACATATTGACGATGAGGCTGTAAGCGTCAAAGGTCTTGTTGAGCTCTATGAAATTATGGCAGAACTTGCCAAGCGACACTTTGTTTTGCAACAAACACAAGCAGCATAGAGCGTTGGGGGCTCATTTCAAGTAGTCGATCCACCATCCTCTTCTAAGTCTTCCCCGCTGTATGCCACCATCCATGGCGCTCTGGTCTCGACCTTTCCTTCGTTAATCTTTATAGTCTTAGGGTGTCTTAATTTAACGTTCAGAATATCGGTGGAGAATACACATGGCTATTGAAGTCGGAAAGAAAGCACCTGCTTTTACTCTACAGGGAAGTGATGGAGAGAAGCACTCCTTGAAAAACTATGCCGGGAAAACGGTCATCCTCTACTTTTATCCGAAAGATGATACTCCTGGCTGCACAAAGGAAGCGTGTAATTTCAAAAAGCTTAAAAGCCAATTTTCAAGAAAGAACGCCGTCATACTTGGCGTAAGCCGCGACTCACTTGAGTCGCATGATGCATTCATTGAAAAATTTAAGCTTCCCTTCGTGCTTCTATCCGACCCCAATGGAGCCACCATGGAAAAGTACGGGGCATGGGGAGAGAAAAATATGTACGGAAAGAAAACTGTGGGCACTATTCGCTCAACAACCATCATTGGTCCCGATGGAAAGGTTGAGAAGCATTGGAAGCGGGTACCAAAGGCAGAGAGCCATCCAGAACAGGTGCTTAAGTGGTTCAAAGGCGAATAAAAGAGGTGTCTTTGCCTGATTTTTAGAAAAAACACCCCCTCGCATTGCATATAGACCTCTTGCTTGGTATACCAATAAGGTACTTGATGATGTGTAGCGGGGGTTGTTAATGCGGTTACCGTTCAATCAGCAAGCGATAAACCAAGGAATTCCCTGAGAGGTAGTCACGGGTTCCGGACAGCTTATACATGCTCATGAATTATATAGAACTTCTCCTACACGGTGGTCCAGTAATGGCTACTCTTCTCTTTTTCTCAGTAGGAGGACTGTCGCTGATTATCTTCAAACTGATTCACTTCCGTAGAACAAAGCTTCCAACACCTGAGCTGTGTGAAGAATTTGCAACACTTTACAGTCAGCCGAATTTCCCCCGATTTTCTGCCCTCTTTCAGAGCAATCTTGGAGCACTAAAGAAAATATTTCTTCCGCTGTTGGAGGCTGAATTCCGCCCTGGCATCAGCAACAAAGAGCTTGAAGTTGAACTCGGTCGACTTGCAACCCGGGAAATACGTTCGCTAGAAGCTTGGCTCCGCCCCCTCGGGATGATTGCACAATTAGCCCCGCTGCTCGGACTTCTCGGAACAGTGCTAGGAATGATAGAGGTATTCGTAAGCCTCGAAGCAGCTGGCACACAGGTAGAACCAGGGCTGCTTGCTGGAGGGATCTGGGAGGCGCTACTTACAACAGCAGCAGGACTTGCTATTGCTATCCCTGCAACTGCGACGTACTCGTTTTTTGAGGGAGAAGTCGATAATCGAGCGGCTCGAATAAGCGATCTCGGTAAAAGACTCCTATTCAAAAGAAGGCTGATTCTCGAGGAAAGTTCTGGAGAAGGCACGCATATGACAGCCGAACGCACCATGAATATTCAGCCGAGCCTCAACTAAAGTATCAAAGGGAGAGGGTTCTCAATGGATATTGCAAAACGTCCTAAGGTTGCTGTTCAGCTGAATATCGCTCCACTCATTGATATCGTATTCCTGCTCCTGATTTTTTTCATGCTGACGAGTACGTTCCTAAAAGAGCAGGCGCTTGATATTCACTTGCCCCAATCCGAGACAGGAGAAACATCAAACAATCAGCAGGCGCTTCAAATCACGGCAGTTGATATAGACTCCTTTCTCCTTGATGGTCAAAGCATGTCTCTTAACGCCTTAAAGGAAAAGCTCTCCGCTCTTAATCGCTCTCTACCAGAGGCTCATCCCGTAATCGTCCGAATTGATAATACTTCCGAGGCTACAATGGAGACAGTACAGCAGGCTGGATTCACAAACGTGGCTCTTGCGACAGAGAAAAAGTAAGCAACTCACGCTGCCCTTAAGACTCTAACGAACCAGCTTCATAACAGGTCTTTACTTTTGATTCAGGGAAGTACTTCGATATCAGCGAGATAACCGCTTCTGAGCGAGCTGGCATACGGCACCGCTTCACAACCGCCCCCTCACACAAACAAGTTGCAACGAAAAACGACCGGTGCACATCCAACCCTATGTAGATTCGCTTTTCTGCGAAAGATACACTTCTAGCGTTCACGACTTCCTCCATGTTCAAAAATAATCGTTAAAGTTTCGTCACTTACTTCGATTACTGATGAACGGAGGAAGTTTCCGCTTTCTCCTAATCTCCATGTATCTCTACATAGCAACTACCTGTCGAAAATATGGGTAGAAGAATTTCCAACTGGTGGTGCTAATCTACCCGTTTATCCAGAGTTTGAAGATGAAAGTATCAATACTTCTGGTGAGAAAAGTCGCTTATAAAACCATCATAGAAGACTGATAGTACTATTGCTGAGGTAACTCCTTGCCTCAGTAGTACTTCAGTTGCTCTTTAGATTTTTTCTTCCAGCAAAATCTCAAGATTATAAATATCGGTATAACTTTCAAAATCGATTTAAAAGCAGGTTCGCCTCTTCCTTTACAGTAACCGA
>RFPC01000148.1 GCA_009926305.1 bacterium | reverse complement strand
AACTTATCGCTCTCTGACATCTCGTTTACGTCCACCGCTCTTCGGCGCTCGGACGGTGATATCACCCTTGAGGTTTTTTCCCCGCAGGAGATTCTTGAGGATTTTGAGGCGCGTTTTCCGCGTGTCTTTGAGACTTTTACACGAGTAGGAATTCATCCTACAAAGTCCTTCCCAATCCTAAATCCCTATACCGAGACGCTTGAGACAGAAGATTTTACCAACATTGGAGAACATTGCATTGCGGTAGGGTATGCAGCCTCAAAACTAGTGGTTGCGCTTGCTCAAACTGATTTCATGCAAGAGGAAGAGGCAGAACGCATTATCGAACGTGCAAGTACACGACCTCAATAAGCCCTATGAAATTATGCGTCGAAAATTTATGGGGGGTGATGCAACTGAACAGATCTACACTCCCACAGCATATGAAAAACTGAGGCCGCTTCTATTCGAAACGGGAGTTTCACACGATACGGCCTCCTACCTTATGGCTGCTGGTCAAGAGACTGGACACAATAGCCTAAAAGATTTCATTGCGCTTGGCGAAGGCGGTATTGTAGGAACTATCCCTGGCAGACTTGCCGAGAAAGTTGTCCACCTTGCTGACAACATGACCTTTACAAGTACTCCAAGAGCAGCGCATCAAAAGCCTGTAACTGCTTTTTTAACTCCGAAGGACCGGATCTTTGCCTCGGGTTTTATTGAAAAGTATCCATGGATGTGGAGCAAAGGATTGGGGGTGAATGACTCAGGTAGCGTGAAAGAGATCTCGGATGTTAGCTCTTTGCCGAAAGATCTCACTCTGCTAGGAAACTATGCAGAGCTTCAAGTACTTGTATCACGAGCACTTGCCAGGGAGTTCCAGCTATATCTTGAACCAACAAGCACAGAGGATCCCGCCCTTTTCATCTTAAACCTCATACGAGATAAGCGTTAATTTTCAGGGGATTCTTTCACAATGAAATCAAGAGTGGCCTTACGTAAGTCGTTCGAACTTCTCGAGCATCTTCTGGTAACCACCGGTGCCTGTGCTCAGCCCCAGTAATCAGGTACCAGCTTCTTTTTTGTGGGGGCGTATATCTCTACCCCGAGGAGCTCTTGGTAGCGAGCGATGTTACCTCCTATGAGCTTTGTATTCTTAGCAGTAGGCATGAGCCACATCTCAGCTCGTACCGTGCGGGTGGTAATGAGGCGGTAGAGAGACGGGTCTTTGGTGCGTAGTGGATTTCCCATGACAGAGTGTTAATCGGAGGGAAGTCCTCTGATAGTTCGTGAGTATGAGAAAAAAAGATGGTGGTACGTGATTACTGGTGGTCGTCCTATCGGTGCGTCATCCAATGAAAAAAAGATGGTGGTACTTGATTACTGGGTACTTGATTACTGGGTACTTGATTACTGGGTACTTGATTACTGGGGGTTCGCATGGTCTTTATCTCGACGCTGGCTGAGGAAATACTCTTTCCTAGACTTTTCTCCTAGACAACTACTTATTAGTAGTTTAACTAACTGCGTATGCGAGTGTCTTCCCTCTCTTCTAAAGAACGATGCATTTTGTCACATTTGGTAGGGGCTCAAGAGCGTTCTGTTAACGAGATCGCACGTTTATGTAGTGTGTCCGAACAATCGGTGAGGCGACTTACCAATAAGGCACTTGCTGAGCAATGGCTACGACCCACATACTTCATTAATCATTCGACTCTTGGCTTGCAAACATTTAATGTGTTTTTCTCATGTCCAAGAGAAAAGCATTCCGCTGTTATCAAGTTGCTTCGGCAAGCGCCACAAGTCGTATGGGTAACCGAAAATGTTGGGCATCCGCGCTATCAAGTAACCGCGGTATCACGTAGTGCAGCAGAGATAGCGAATCTCTTTGACGACATCGCGCAGCGGTGTAAGGCTCCCATTACGTCGCGTTGCTGGTCGATCGAAGTTTCTCTTGACTATTGGGGAACTCGTGTGTTGACTTCGCAATTGACAGGAGAACCCTACTCGCTTATGCCCCAAGATGTTGCCTCGTATGATCTGCTCGATTTACGTATCTTGGATATGTTGCGGAGCCAAGAGGTGCTCAGTATCACTGCAATGTCTCGAGCCCTTAAAGAGAGTAGTACAACGGTGGCATATAGATATAAGCGGCTTCAATCGCGGAAAATTATATCCCCACCTTTCTATCGGTTTAATCCACAAAAATCAGATGCATTTTCTTGCGAATATTTACTCTCTGTTGCTCGAGTGGAGGGTGATATTCATGAGGAGATAGTGAAGTTCTGTGACCGCACACCAGAAGTCTGTATGCTTATCCGAGCATTTGGTATGTGGGACTATAAAATAGAGGTTGAAGCACAGACATTTGATAGGCTGTTAGATGCGCGGGACTTGCTTGAGGCTACTCTTCCTGGAGTGTTCACAGATGTTATGACCATTATTCGAAAGAATTATGTCTCTGAACGATGCGAACTAGCCCAGCACCCTGACACTATCAGTAGTCTCCGAGCTCCCCAATAAAATTCTGTAACCCCCAGTAATCAGGTACCACCATCTTTTTTAGAAGTTAGTTATTTCAGTTTTCTCAGCACTCTCTGCGCGGATGTGCTTCGAATCTGGGCGTGGGTGGTGATGCGCTCCCGAGCTAACCCCCTGACTTTAGGTAGTGGTAGGAGAACCCTAGATACACCTCTCCCGTGTTTACGGATTTAGGCGGGAATAATTGAGATAACAGGACGAAAAGAGCTGAGCCTTGGAACCCTCTGAAGAGGTGGCTTAAAGGTAAATGCAGGAAACTGAGTATCAAGCCTCCCGAGCCTGAACTGAAACGATGCTTCAGCGTACCGAGCGATCAGTAGACGTCTCTCTTGTAAGTACTCTCTTAGTTTATGAGCACACTTTGTGTAGCAGTGAGGCC
>RFPC01000147.1 GCA_009926305.1 bacterium | reverse complement strand
CGACGAACCGAACATGACTTTACGCAAAAGGAGCCCCTGATTGTTCCGAGCCCATAACTCGTCAAAACTCCCGAACTCAGGAGATGTCGCTCGCCGCAGCTATTGCAGGGGCTCAGCTCTTTTCGTCCCGTTATCTCAATTATTCCCGACTAAATCCGTAAACACGGGAGAGGTGTATCTAGGGTTCTCCTCTCCGTACATAGAATCAATCAGTTAGCAAGTTCGCTGATCACACTCAGATAACGCTAAAGCAACAAGAGCTCTTCAAGGTCGCCAACGACATAGTGAGATAGTAAAGTAAAAAAAGATAGTGGTACCTGAGTACTGGGGGGGATAATGAAAATAGATCTGCGGAAGGCTACAACCTCGAATATAGCGGACGTTTGCAAAATGCATCAGCAATCTTGGTTTGAGGCATTTGGAAGTGATTGCATGTACCCCGAAAATGCCTTGGATAAGTGGAACAACGAACTTCAGAAGGCTGATAGTCTTACCTTCATCGCGTTTTTTGACGACGGGATAGCTGGATACCTTCATTTGACCGCCACTGGCGAATGCCCAGAGATCTCAGATCTGTATGTTATCCCCGCAGCTCGTCGAAGAGGAGTTGCTAGCTTGCTTCTGGAAGAAGTGTTGTGTCAGTTTCCAAATCTTACCCTATGGGTTTCTGAGAGCAATGCTCCGGCAATAGCCCTATACGGGTCAAAAGGTTTTCAGCCCACCGGAAAAGGTAAGAAGGATCCGCGAGCGAGGAGAAATGACAAGAAAATCGAACTCATTTTTTCTAAATAGGCATTGTTTGTATGGCTAGAGAACGATGGCTAAAAATTTGCATTTTCCGCGAATCATTTCAATGACTCAATGAGTTTGCATTCCATACCCGACGTCCCTGAGCGAGATAGATAAGCAAATGCTCCAACTGGATTATTGATTGCGGAAGGGATAGACAAGGGAGCGCCAGACTGAAGTCCAGATTTCAGCACCTTAGGGCAGGTTCGGACTGTGTCCTCTGCCAGAATTTCGTATTTAGAGTCATCAAGAGCTTCATCTGAGCCGTATTTTGAAGCATCTTCGAGAAGCCTTCCCTCATCAGGGTGCCCTGAAGCGAGTTGGCGGAAACTTTTGAGCAGCCGGGCAAGCGGCGTATCAAGAAGTAGCTAACTCAGTAAACAGTGTAAAGCAGCGGGTACAAATAGACGTCTGTAAGTTACTACAATGTGTGACTCATACTCTGTAATAATCCCCTAACCACTGGGAAAGATAACGTTACGCGCATCAGCAACCCGCGCCGCCGTGCACTTTACGATTTTACCACATTAACTTCCTGAAATTACTGTCTGGTTGCCTGATGACGCGATTGGTTATGCCCGCGTGCCACTGAGCTCAAGACGACAATCACCCTCTATTTCTCGATTCCACCTATGTGGAACGAAGAACTACATGGGATAACTCTAAGAAACAGCTCGTTAGCCGCACCCGTCGGCGCCCGGAAGAGACCGTGCTGTACCGGCTTGTCTATGAGTACCGAGATGAGCTCGAATGGAGTTGGGAAGAGCGGTTTCAGCCGGAGTACGGAGCGCTTCGCGATGAAGTGCTTAGCGCGTTCGATGCGTACCTGAACTGCGGCGCATTCTTCTCCACGGATGCGCCCGGGCAGAGTGTGAGAAGTGCAATCACTCTGAGCTGATAGCGTTTTCATGTAAGCGGAGAAATCTTTGTCCTTCGTGTGACGCGAAACGTGCATTAATCTTCGGTGAGCATCTCCATGAGAACGTACTGCTTCCCTATGAGCACTCACACCATTCACTATCCCAAAGCGGCTCCGTCCATTTACTGCAGGACATTAAAAATGTCCGAAAGTCTCCCAGAGGGACAACGCATGCTCCTCGCAAAATATTCTAAAGCGATTAGCTTTAGACCACTCTAGTTATACTCCTCGCCTGCGAGGAGCATTAAGTTTAACCGTAAGCTCCTTGGAAGACTCTACACTGACGCAAAGCTTGCCTGGAACGACCTCGTAGAAGATGCCTTTCCCTCCGATTGGAACACTGGCTCCGTAATGGCGCTTCACACAGCCCAACGATATGCAACTTCCTGCCTCAAATCTCTCAATTCACCCCAACCTACCATAAACTCCACCTCTCATTATGATTTTAAGATTACTTGCCTCTTATATTCCAGAGCCAACACCCAGCTCAGCTACGCCAGGTCTGGAACCATAGTTTTCCTATACAGATTTCGAGTTTAAAGATGCCCTACCTGCTCTCTCCTCTATGATATCTCAGAATGTAACAACCTGCCCAGTATCAGACTCCTGAGAGCTTTCTACGGGCGATCCGTTTGTCCGATGGTATAGAAGCCCTCGGCAGTCATGTTATCGTATCTCGGATCCTCTGAATGCCATCTCCCACATGGCGGCTGACAAACAGTAGCATCGGTGGTCTGTTCTGGGTTAGCTGGATCACGAAATATGACCTCAGAGAGGTTTCCCTTCTCATCACACTTTACGGCTACAGCCTGCACCGTGTGACCGGTAGTAGTTTTATCATCACGATCACCAATATTGATCAGTGCCGCCCCACCCTTTTTAAGGGCTTTCTCAACCGTCTTACAGTTAAATTTCTCCAAGCTCCAACTACACTTCAGATCGCCACCTCCTTTAAGAAGGTCCTTATTGCATTCACATAATCCCTCCATACACTCTGGCTGAAGCTGAAAACCTGGGTCATTCGGGTCCCAACACGGGGTCTTTGTCGCACCGAGCCCTAAGAAGCCACCCCTCTTAAAGCTCTTCAACGAAAGACAATCCTTTAAATCTTTCATATGACTGGCAAAGATCCCCGGAAATTCTCCCCAAACGAGCCCGAGCAATGACTACGCAGAGCCTTTCTTAAGTAATGTTGTTAT
>RFPC01000146.1 GCA_009926305.1 bacterium | reverse complement strand
TCTTTGGTCTTGGTATTGGAGAACAGGTAAAAGAGCTGCCAGACGAGGAGATTCAAGCTCTCATTGATGAGCGAGAGGAAGCGCGGAAGAGTAAGAACTTCGCTCGAGCAGATGAGATTCGTGATCTCCTTACCGCTAAAGGAATCGAGCTCCGGGATACCCCAGAGGGGGTGAAGTTTCGCAGAGGGTAGAATTTGAGGATCGGCATTGGTTTTCAGAGAGTGATACTTCTCAGCGATTGGGCAGATTCTCCCTATCGTTTTTTGCAACGCTTCTTCCTCGATTTTAGTTGGAGGTGTCCTTGGTCATCTTCACCCCTAGGCCGACTCTCATGAGAGGTGAGCGAAGTACTCTTCGCCAAGGGCTGCTACTTCTGCAGCCGTGATGGGTGCAGGTGGAGGAGGACAATCTGGATAGACGCCCCTCCTCGTGAGGTCCGATTCTTCTTGTAAGATTCTTTCAGCTTCTTGCATATATTGCACTCGATGTGCAGCAGAACGTTGTCCAGGCCGTACGCGAAATAAGCCGAGAGGCTCTTCGAATTGATAGAGTGGCGCATGGCGATAGAATCGCCTCCACAGTTCGGTATCTGCTGCAAGCTCATATCGTAAATCGAGAGATCCTCCTGCCTTCTCCCAGAGGCTTCGTCTCCAGAACGTCCCCTCCTGCTGAATGAATGGGCGATCGAAGCCTCGAGATAGAAAGTTTTCTCGGCTTAAGGGTCGGGACAATTGGCTCGGTGAAAGAGCACCAGTTTCCAGTATTGCTTCAGGACATCCCGTTAACCACGAAAGATGCGGATAGATGAGGAAGATGAGCCCAATATAGTGTAGAGAGTGAGGTGCGAGTCGATCGTCTGAGTTAATCCAGCTCATGACCTCACCCGAGTTCTGTAGGAGTCCGTGCTGTAGGGCGAAATACTGGCCTCCGTCGGGCTCGCTGTGCCAAAAGTGCAGGTGTTTTTCATATCGCTTGATAATTTCACATGAGCGATCAGAGCTTCCGCCATCTAATACGATGTACTCGAGATTCGGATAGTGCTGGCTCAGTACCGAATCAAGAGTCTCTTCAATGAACTCTTCCTGATTAAAGCAAGGGGTAACGAGCGATATTTTTGGTGCGTACTGCTGAAAGAGTTTTCCAGTAAATATTTTGAGGGGTGACAATGGAGGAGCTGACTGTAACGGGTCTTGCAGCTTGTTACCTTGCGATTTCATCTCAATACGAACGAGAGCGGGCATGTATGTGTCGTTCTCTGAGAGTGGAAATAGTCTGGCTTCTCTTTCAATGCTGGTTAATGCATCACTCACATACGCCGTCGAGAGGTATTCCGAGCGCCCTTCCCACTGCAGTTTCCTGATGCTGAGAGGCGCATTGATGGTGTGAAGGGGGGTGTGCCGAATCATTGTCAGGAAAAGCTCGTATTCATATGCTTCCCCAGTGTAGCCTACAATCGAACTTCTTCCCCCCTCGAAGAGATCTTTATGCCAGACAGTATCTGCGAATCGAGGGAACACAATCGGAGGAGTGAAAATCTTGGGATTTAAGAGGGCTTTCCTGCTCCATCTGTTAGTGGGACAGAGGGCATCGCAGGTTAGCCCGGCGGGAGTGAGATATGATAGAGCCCCGGTGGCGAATCGTATAGCTCTATCCTTGGCGAACAGTTGTCCGAATATTGCTATGCCGGTTTGGGTGAGGATAGTTCCAGCCTCGGGGATAACCATCTGGTATTCCCCCGTTGACACTTGTATCGCGGCATCGATCCTTTCAGCAAGGGAGGTGTCTTCAACTTCTATAAGTCGAATCCGATGGTCGATCGTAAGAATCTCTTCTTGCTCTTTTGGCGATAGATTTTGATGAGCGACAAGAATCTCGATATTCCGGTATGCTTGGTATGCAATTGAACGGAGCGTAAGTTCCCAGAGCGTTTGATACGAACTGATCGGTACGACGAGTGAAAAAGAGATTCCAGTATCGCTCTCTGAAGAGTTCCTCAGTAAACTATGTTCTTGCTGTAAAACAGTGAGATACTGCTGAGCATGGGTGTTGTCGGGGAAGGATTTTAGTTCACGTTTCAGGGCTTCGACGGCGAGAAACGGAACACTTGAGTTTCCCAAGAAAATACCTCGAATAAGATCGTAATTTCTGACTCTGGTGTCGTTATCTGGATAGTCTTCTAGCGCATCGATAGCAGACTGTAGTTTGCCTGTACGAATGAGGTCGAAGATGTCGTCGATTGTCATAGACATAGCTTTCATAGACACAGCTGGCCACCTGTTGAGTTTTTTGTGAGGAGTAGCATGAGCGCTAGATTCCTCCTCTCAGATGAGAGAATAACGTAAAAGGAGAGAGAGGAGTACCTCTTTCTAGCCCCGAAAGTGTAATGTAAGCAGTGAGTTCCCGTGAATCCTTCTTTTGGTGAATCTGGAAGGGAGGGAGTGGCTGATTTGCACGTTTCTACCCTAAGACTTGAATCGTATTTCAACAAGAGAGATAGTTTTGAGGGTCGTCGGTCCGAGTTTCCAGAGAGGATCAGCAAGTGAAGGCAAAAACCATGGATAGACAAAAATGGAAAGATTATCTTTCGCTCACGAAGCCACGGATCGGTTTCATGGTGCTCATTTCAACCTCCATGGGATACTTTCTCGGTGCTGGTACAATCGAGCCGCTTCCACGATTCCTCTTTGCACTATTCGGAACATTTCTCACGGTCGCTGGTTCAGCTGTCCTCAATAACTTCGTTGAGCGAGAGTTAGATAAGCGCATGCAGCGAACCGCAAAGCGCCCCCTTCCAGCCGGACGCATCACGCCAGCAAGTGCGCTCTCATTTGGTACAACTCTGGTGCTCAGCGGAACAGCTATCCTTGTGGGGCAGGTGAACCTCCTAACAGGCTTTCTCGCACTCTTAAGCGCGTTTCTCTATGTGTTGGTATATACTCCGCTTAAGCGGATTACCTGGCTTAATACCAT
>RFPC01000145.1 GCA_009926305.1 bacterium | reverse complement strand
CCCAAGGCACATTGCGTCTCATGCCATAGCCCTCTCAGTTCATATACCCAAGGAACGTCGTAAGCCTTGGAAAGAGCTGCTGCTACCAGGCCATTTTTAAAATTTGAGGCTGCATGAAAGAGCCGTGGTTTCTTACCGCCCAAGGCGCCCATTGCTAGATCAGCAGAGTATTGAAGGAACTCGTTTAATGGATAATGCCGATAATTTGGGCTTTGGGGCAGAAATCCTCGGTGATATCGAACTCCTTCGTATATATCAGATGTTATGAGTTCGTTCCCAGGAGGAAGAGGGCCACTACTGCCTGGCGCTGAAAAAGCTTCGCATTGGAGTTCAAGCTTAGCCATTCCTTTTAGCAGAGCGTGACTTCTGTACGTATAGCCACTTTTTCTAAAAGGAAGCGCAGCTTCCAGTAGCATAAATATGGTGTCACTACCCTCGCCATTGGCCGTCAGGGTTGAATCAAGAGTTGGCCGTGCTTTTTCCTGGTATACCGCGAGTTCTCCATCGACGATATCCCTAAGGGCTGTAATCTGCTGACAATTGACCACTTTCGACGCTGATGAGCTCAAAATGACTTGGGCTTCACTATAGTTACCCGTATTTCTTAAAAGGGCTCCTAGTTCTTTAACTAGAGCCACGTCAGTAGGATGTTTCTCAAGTTCGCTCGTTAATAAATCCTTTGCCGCACTATACTTTTTGAGCAGTGTGCTTGTCCTCGCTAACCATAACGCCTCGTACGAAGTGATATCAGGTGGCATGCTTTTTAATAGCGTGTCCAGCAGTTCCTGCGCTTTGTTCATCTGCCCAGTTGCATGAAGAAGCCGTATGCAGGTCGCAGACGCTAGTAGCGAGTCTGGGTGTTTTTGTCGCCATGTCTCGATAATTCTGTCAGCGGAAATGAAGGCCTTCCATTCGATCTCCGTTTGAGCATATTCACAGACCAGCTCCTCGCTTTGAGGAAACAAGCGGACAGCAATTACGTATAGCGCAGTCGCAGCTCGCTGCTCTCCCCTCTCTTTGAGTCGCTGAGCAGCCTTTCTAAGAGCTTGAACAATATTCGTCTGTTCCTTTATGTAGCCCCGAATCGAATAGGCAGTACCGAATAGGAGTGCTCTTATCGCAGGATATAACATTCGTGTCTTCCCTTTGTTCGCCTGGATAAAGGTTATATCGATGAGCATTCGCCAGTTTCTATCCGTGTGAATAAGCACCCCTGGTGCTGGTACAGTGAATCCCACTTGAAGCTCGCTGATTGTTATTTAGCAAGTTCAACCAATCATCCGTAGCACGACTTTCAGTAAGTTTTTCAGCCGTAGAAATTCCCATCTCACGAAGTCTGAGACGGTATTCTCTATCGAGAGCTAGGTTACATATCGCCTCTGCAGCTTTATATGGATTCGATGGGTCGCATATAATCGAATTCTCGCCATTGATAGCATACTCGTGTATACCCCCTGAGTCTGAAAGAACAGGGACTGCCCCTGCGGCCATTGCCTCAATTCCCATACGTCCAAAGCCATGCCAGTGTGATAGATCAACCACAATATCAGTCGTTCGATAGAGCTCAGCAACATCCCTCTGAGAGATCTTTCCAGCTAGACGAACACTCCCTACTAGCTTTTGAGGCAACCCACCTGTGGACCCGAAAAGTGTAAACTCTAATTCCGGCATCATCTTATGAGCGACTTCGATGACCTCCAATAGCTCGCGAGAACCCCGTCTAGGGGTTTCCGGCCGATAGAGCGCTGCTACTTTTGGACGTCCAGCATTCTTTTCCTGCTGACCAGGATAAAAAACATCAGTAGCAATTCCTGGTGAGATCTTATGAACACGAACGTTATGCCGCTCTTCGATTAAGGTCTTCAAAAAGCCCGTTTTTGCCACCATCTGTAATCCGAGCTCATAGCTTTTCTCTGCCGCTTGTACGACATCCGAATGGCCGTGGTGGAACCAGGGCTCATAGTCTTGAATATAATACCACCCCTGCACTCGCGGGTTACGCCTGCAAACCTCAGCTACCGGGTAGGAGGTAGACCAAAAAGTAGCGATAAGGCGCTGTTCGCTCCATGGCAATTCAAGCAATCCTTCCGGGGTAATATCGAGGACTTCGACTAGTGATGGATATATTCCGCCTCCGACTGGCGAGAGACTAATGACTTTAACTCTTTCTCCACGAAGAGCCATTTCATTCGCGTGTTGGAGTACCGATAAGCTGCCACCACCTCTTACTACCGAGGGAAGCACAAAAACAATATCTGAGTCTTCCGGTAAGCTCATCGCCCTTTCGGCACCACGCTTTACGACAGACTTTTGTAATGTGCCTCCCAGAACATCCTCAATTTTATGCCCTTCAGAGGGCCTCGGATAATCGCCTTGAAATGCAGAGTCATAAGCGTTTCGCAGCTCGTCTAATTTAGGAGTTATTTGATGGAATTTTGCGAGATAAGAAAAATAATCGCCCCAGCGAGCCTCAAAAAGAGAGCGATTCTTCTCGTACAAGACATCTCTTACCTTGTGATGAAAGGAGGCCGACTGCTCATGGAACACGACAAAGCTATCAAAACATGCAAGCCGCCCACCATGAAGAGCAACCCTCATCCCAAAGTCGGACTCTTCGCAAAATCCTCTCTCATAGACCCGGTCAAAAAATCCAAAGCGATTAATGGCGTCTCGCGAGATGAATAAGCATTGTCCCTCAGGAGTAATCACCGTCGGAAACCGTGGGGTCACTTCCTTTGTCATCCACTGATTAAGCTCTTCCAAAGAGTGTCCAGGAACAAGCTGAAGTGCTAGAGTGTACGAGCCAGTAGATAGCGGCGAGGCCAAGGCGATATCCGGGTTATCTTTGACTGCAGCCTTCATTTTTTTGACTGCATCAACGGGAAGAACAACATCAGAGTTCAAAAGAAGAAGATTACTTTCTGGAGCCGCTTCTTCCAGTCCTGTATAACAGGCTTCTATGAATCCGCCATTTTCAGTTCTTCTAACGTAAGTGACCTGCTCGTACCGAGCACAAAAATCTGCTAAACGAACTCCCACATGGGTATCAGAGCAGTCATC
>RFPC01000144.1 GCA_009926305.1 bacterium | reverse complement strand
TATGTGGTAACACGCAAATCAGCCAGACGTCTTCTCACCCGTGAGAACTCATAGCTTATATCCATCCGTCCATAAGACCCCTCAAAGCCATTGGTCGTGAAAAACGTTCTGTTGCCTGTCCAACGCCCTGCTGTGTAAGTGTCTCCCTCCCACAAATTAATCCAATTTGCAGCCGTATTCCTAAAAAGCTCTTCTATACGAAATCGATTTCGGACAAAGCTCGGCATCCCACCGCAAGTGTCTGCTGTAAGAAACGTGCGCCCCCGCCAACGACCGTCAATGTACGGCGTTGCTGATGCCTGAGTAGCGCCCATGAATAAAAGACAAAATGCTGTTATGAGAAATGCCCGCTTCCTTGTGACCATTGGCTATAAACTCGTTTTTTAGACCTCATATCGAAGCTGGTGACGAAAGAGCGATGTATGCTTACGGCAAATTTTATCGCAGTATCTATGACTCATTGGTTGATGACTATAATGAGAAATTGGGATTGGCTCCCGCTAGTGAAGGGGCCAATGACGTTGCGAATAAACACTTTCAGATTTCCGCAAGACGGGGCTATGAGCCCACTATTCGAGAGTTGGCCGAGCAGAAAATTGAAATTCCTATTCCCGATAAAACTCCTATAATCGAGGTGATAAATAACGTTCGACGGAGCCATGGCGACTCCATTAAGGAATACAACGCAACGATGAAAGCAATTTCGAAAGGGCTGCCACTTCCATAGGTATTTCGGATTTTGAATTCGCAGACGGACACTGCATCGAACGTGTGTCGCCGCCTACTCTCGTATTCTTACAATTGAATAGGGGAAGAAGATGAAAGTAGGCGCTATTTGATCTGACAGTAAAGTAAAGGGGTATAGCAGAAGTGAGCAGCGATTAAGTGGAAAATAGCAAAAAACCACTGTAGAGGATTTCTTACCCAAAGTAAGCTCTTAAGTTTCTTTCAATCCGCGCAGCTACAGAGGATACTCCAGCTTCTACCACAAACTTTTGTCTCGTTACTCTTTGGTACAGGTCAATATACTTCTGTGAAAGCATTGTTTGCACTTCAGGAGTTATTACAGGTTGAGCCCCAGAAGAGGGATCCGATGGGACAAATCCTTGCTGAATTAACCATCCTCGGAAAAACTCTTTGTCTAAACTTTCTGGAGGGAGCCCAGCACTGGTCCTCTTCTCTAAAGTATCTGCTACCCAAAACCGAGAAGAGTCAGGAGTATGCACTTCATCTCCTACTGTTAGTCTTCCATTATTGTCCAAACCAAACTCATACTTGGTATCTACCAATATGAGATTGTTCTGAGCTGCAATCTCTTGGCCTCTCCTAAATAGCCTTAGGGCCGTCTCTGTAACTTCTTCCCAGAGCCCTTTCGAAACTAAACCGCTCCTTACTATTTCTTCTCCCGTTATCGGAACATCTTCTCCTGATTTTGTGGTTGGCGTTATCAGTGCAGTCGGAAGAGGATCGTTTTTTTTCATTCCATCGGGAAGTGTGATCCCACCAAACTTTCGTTCCCCCTTTTCGTAATTAACCCAAATGGAGGTCTGAGTAGATCCCGTCAAATAAGACCTTACCACAACCTCAACTGGTAGCATGTCCAGCTTATTTACAACTAAAACGTTAGGATCCGGATTTGCTATCACATGATGATTGACCACGTCTGCCACCTTTTCAAACCACCAAGCACTAATCTGTGTAAGTACCTGGCCCTTAAGCGGAATAACTCCCCAGGACTTATCAAAAGCTGATTGTCTATCAGTCGATATCAGAACGACTTCGCCCCGCCCACAGTTGTAGACATCACGGACCTTTCCTTCGTACTTGTCTCCAAGCCATGAGAAATTCGTACCTTCTAGCCCTTCTATCATCTCACTCCTTGCTACATCGCTTGGTCTTTTATGTGACCTATTGTTGTCAGGTGTCAGCTCTCCCATATGAATCTATTGCTCCCAATTCTCTTGTATCACAGGATTTTCCAGCTTTCCAATCTGTGGGATCTCAACTGATATTCGATCCCCAGGGCTTAACATGACGGGCTCCGATAAAGCTCCGAGATCAGAGAGTTCTGCGAGAAACACATCGGCTTTATTACACAGCCCTACGCGCTCGAGCATCTCTGCCCCCCGAGCTATCGCCGTAAAGATAACGCTAACCCCTTGAATGTTCATTCGTTTGAACATATCCCGACCCATTTCCTGCCTGTTTTCGATTCCACTATGTGGAAAGACAATCATCATGGGACCAGTCAAAGAAGCGGCTATCAGCGCGAACCAGGCGTCGCCCGGAAGAGACGGTGCTCTACCGTCTTGTATACCAGTACCGCGATGAACTGGAGTGGTGCTGGGAAGAGCGGTTTCAATCAGAATACGGAGCACTCCGCGATGAAGTGCTTGCTGCATTTGATGCTTACTTAAACTGCGGGATTCTGCTCCACGGCTGTGCCCGTGCAGAGTGCGAAAAGTGTGATCACTCAGAGCTTATTGCTTTTAGTTGCAAGCGGAGAAATCTCTGTCCCTCCTGTGACGCTAAGCGAGCACTGGTCTTTGGCGAGCACCTACACGAAAACGTGCTGCTCCCCTATGAGCATTCCCACCAAGTTTATACTATTCCAAAGCGGCTCAGACCTTACTTTAAGTTCAACCGAAAGCTGCTTGGTAAGCTCTATACGGCAGCCAAGCTCGCTTGGAATGATCTTATAGTAGACGCGTTCCCCTCTGACTGGACGACTGGCGCGGTAATGGCGCTGCACACTGCTGGAGATCTGCTCAACTTCCATCCCCACATACACAGCCTCGGACTTCACGGTGCGTTAGACCCTGAGGGGAACTTTCATCTGCTTGACTCAGTTGATACCGAATATCTCACACGGCAATTAGCAAATCATGTGTTTAACGCCCTGCTCGAAGCAGCGCTCCTCGACCAAGATACTGTAAATGCCATGAAAAGTTGGGAACACTCAGGCTTTCACGTCTTTATTGGTGTTCCCGTTTTTCACCATGACTCAGACGCCAGGCGGTTCCTCGCTCGGTACCTGAAAAAATCACCAGTGATCAATCCTCGACTTGAACTTATTGAATCCGCTGATCAGCCAATTGTTCGGGTACACAAAGTCACTGATGATGGGAGCCAGTGCCGAGATTTTGACCCATTATCATTTCTCGCAGAACTCTCTCAGCACATCCCTGACATGTGGGA
>RFPC01000143.1 GCA_009926305.1 bacterium | reverse complement strand
CTCGCTCTGGCTGCGATTGGATGATCAGATTTCAGCCTTCGACAGGAAGCTCGCAGAGCAGGCTCAAGCCGACTCAAAGGTTGAAGCTGTGTACCGCAGTGTACCTGGAATAGGGCCGGTCACTTCGCGTGTCCTCGCGAATGAATTGGGAGACATGAGTCAATTTAAAAATGAAGATCGATTGTTCAGTTTTTTGGGATTAACTCCGACGGAAAATTCGTCGGGAGATACCCAACGAAAGGGGCACATCAGCCGCCAAGGAAATCCACGCATTCGGCATGCCCTGATAGAGATAGCATGGCGAGCGATCAGTCAAGATGAAGCTCTACGTCTTGTGCACCAGCGCATATCTTCGAGAGCCGGAGCAAAACGTGCAATTGTCGCTGTTGCCAGAAGAATTATAGGGAGGATTCGAGCATGTTTTTCTAAAGGCAAAGACTGGCAGCTAAATTTTGGACTCACAGCTTAGCTGCGACTTAGGAAAATTGATGCGAGATGAGATGCTGACTCGATGATTTTACCGACAAACGTGTTTGCCACCACGTGTTCTTCCTTGCGGCTCAATGACCGCGTAGTCTAGTGTATGGGGCAGACTCTTTGTGAACACGAATAAGATCACTTGTGGCGGCGCTTCGGTGTTGACCACGAATAGCAGGCTGTCGGACAAACGAGTTTAAGTCGAATTGAGCGAGTGTATCGGGACGAGATTTTAGAAGCATGTTTTTGCCGGCGGTTGGCCGGAACGGGGAGATTTTTTCTGATACTTGACTTACCCCATAGCAGGAGGGTCTAGTGACTATGGTGGGTTTGTGAAGGAGCGACGATCGAGAAGGCGTGTCATTGCAAGCTGGGGCAATCTGCCCCAGACCCCAACCCGCCGCGGATGAGCATTTTTTGCCTTACGTTTTTCATCCGCGGCGGTACATTGGGGCCCTTCTTGATTTCGAAGAAAAGAGAAAATCTCCAACAAAGAACGATGAACAATTGTTGGAGGAGATGAAGATGAGCGTCAGTTATCTTGGAAAGAAAGTCTATATCGGTTTGGATGTACACAAGAAAACATTTGCGATCACTGCTATTTGCGATGGTGTTGTTATCAAGAAAGCGACACTCGCTGCAAATCCTGACGCTTTAAAGACTTTTTTCACAAATCATTTTTCAGGAGCTGAAATTGTTTGCGGCTATGAAGCTGGTTTTAGCGGTTTTCATCTACAGAGAAAAATCAGTTCGTGGGGCTACGATTGTTTGGTGATAAATCCAGGCTCGCTTGAAGTTGCTGCGAGGGATCGAGTGAAAACGGACAAACGAGATTCCTTGAAAATTGCAGAGCATCTTGCCCACAAGCGCATCAATGGAATTTGTGTGCCTGATGCGGAAACCGAAGAGGCACGAATGTTGTCTCGTTCTCGGTCTCAGTTTGTCGAAGAGCGTTCGCGAGCCGGTATTCGAATCAAGAGCAAGCTTCATCAGCTTGGGCTGATGAATTGTAATGACGAAAGAGTGATGAGCAGAAAATACATCGAAGAAGTTCGTTCTCTCAACGTCCATTTCCACCGCCCCTGAGGCTTTGGCAGCGGCTCACCGAGCAAGAGTGAGATTTCAGATTGATACGAAAAAAAATCGACAGGCCGATTGAAGTTTTACCCCGCGCAAGCGCCGAGTGCCGAATTTCCTCATTGAGATCCAGTCGATTTCCTGATTGAGATCCACCCCGTCAGTTCATTGCGTCCGACGTGTTGATTCTCGATTTCCACTGGATCTCAATGAGAGTCAACCCCCTTGGTTTGGATCCGCTTTTTCCTCATCGATTCTCCCTCGAGTTTCAGCCGTACAGCGCCATGAATCAGCCTGTCGAGGATGGCCTCCAGGGCGACAGGGTCTTCGATCACCTCTTTCCAGTTCTCCAGTGGGATCTGGCTTGTTATGATTGTGCTACGAGTTGCAAAGCGTTCTTCGAGAATGTCGTAAAGATCTTGGACGACCGAAGCTGGAAGTTTCTTGATGCCAAGGTCATCCAGTATCAGGCAGTCTGTTTTGATGAGGCGGTCCCTGAGGCGCAGATAGCTCCCTTCTGTGCGGGCGATTTCGAGCTTTTCAATCAGTTCATGAATCCCAATGAAGATTGTTGTGTATCCGCGCCGGCAAGCCTGGTTGCCAAGAGCAGTTGCGAGAAAGGTTTTGCCAACACCCGTTGGGCCTTGGATAAGAACATTGCGTGGTTCTGTGAGGAAGCCCAGCTCCATAAGATCCCGCACCTGTGCTGCGCTCAGATTGCGTTTGGCAGTGGTGTCGATTTTCTCGATGCAGGCATCCGTGCGGAAGCGTGCGCTTTTGATTCTACGTTTAATGTGAGCAGAGTCTCTGAAGGTCTTTTCGTCAGTCATGATGGCTGCAAGGAAGTCGCCATGACCCCAGCCTTGACTGGTTGCTTCTGCGAGTCGAAGTTCGAGGCTTTCGAGCATGCCGTTGAGCTTCAGGTGGGCCATCATTTGTCTGGTTTGTTCAATCATCATTTTGAATGATCTCCTTAATGAAAGAGAGTTTCACCACGCAGGAGAGGGTTTTCTCCTCGTAGTATTGGGGTATTTTCCTTTGATCTCGTGTTTTTTCGAGTGGATCCTCCTTTTTTGTTGTCGAGTACGCGTTTAATAAAGGCATAGTTTTTTTGATTGAGTCTGATTGCTGCGGAGCATGCTTCCTCGATGTGTTCCGAAGCGTAGTGCTTTGATAAGTTGACTATTCCCTGCGCACGGCGAAGCTGCTTCAATGGAGTGTCACCTGCTAGCATGCCTGCCACGAGTTCCGATGTCTGCGGTCCAATGCTCTCTGCCTGCGATTTTGTATGTAACGGTGTGACCTCGCAGTAGGCACGGTGAGCTTCGGGGTAGTGGTTCTTCTGGGTCACGAAGAGGCCCTTGCCTTTGCTTCGATGATGCACAGCGACACGCACTCCCTCATGGAAGATTTCGATGGTCTTTTCTCCTGCCCAGACGTCGAGCAACTTGCCTCTCAGTGCTTCTGGGGCTGAGTAAAAATTCTTCTCGAATGCGAGATGGCAGTCCGGGTGCACTCTTCCACGATGATGAACAACGACCTCGTAAGGGTTCTCCGTGAGTGAGCGGAGGAAGTTTTTTTCACCCTCGAACATCTCGGAACGAGAGCGCCGAAAGATGCGGTGGATTTTGTTGTTGAACTTTTCGAGATGCTCGC
>RFPC01000142.1 GCA_009926305.1 bacterium | reverse complement strand
TTTTCACATAATATTCTAAAATATCCTGCTTCTAACCGGACACTGCTAGTTCCATCATGTGAATTCAGGAGCAGGAGATTGAATGCTCCCTCGGTGTCAGCGTCCTGAGCTCTGTTCAGGATTGATATGTGTCGCTGGAATCCACCACCCGTAGCACGTTGTCGGTAGCGTGACTCAAAAAATCCATAATCTGCTAGAACCTCATGAATCTGTGCTGTACTAGCAAACGAGTATTTGTCCGATACTTTGGTGCTTGCGGTTGTTGCGAATTTAGCTAATGTTGTCATGATATTACTCCTCGATTGTTGGTAGTTCGATTGTTCCGGTTGTGGTGTAAAGGATACTGTCTTCGTCGCTGTTTTCTACCAGAAACTCCATGGCGTCATACTTGTTTGTAAACACCTTGAGAAGCTCTCTGTCCTCATTGAATACTGCGATTATTTCTATGCTGTTATCGGTCATTGTCGTTCCTCCTGTTATTAGGCACTTGAAAGGCGATGTAAGTATTTGCCAGAACTAAATCGTCGATTGTCAGGATGTGCAGTTCAGTTTCTCCCCAGTCACTGTCAATGCCAAGGCATACTTCAGCGTCGGGGTCCATGTCGGATAGCAGGTTAATTAGTCTTTCTACGTTCATTGTTCACTCCTTTCATATATGTAATCGGCATTCTCTGTCGAAAACTTTAGCTCTTTTTCGTCCTCGCAGGTGAATTCTGCGATTTTATAGGTATGTCCTTGGCTTAGGACCATAATCTCTACGTTGAATTGCTCACCTTGTTTCTCATAGCGTGCGATAATCATTTTCTTAGTCCTCCTGAATTAGTGCGAATACGCCAGTCAATCCGAGCCATACCTTGCCGCTCTGATATACGGCGTCATGTGTACACTCGTTCACGAAACTCTCAAAACGATAGGGATTGTAGGTCACTTTGTGTGCATTCTCGAACCTGTCCCAATCCATGCCAGTCTCAGGCTCCCAATTGCCCACGACACCTGCGTGGACATTTTTCTGTCTCTCCCGTAAAACCCTCGCTCTTCCTGAACGAGATACCTTGAATTGAGCATCCGTAAGACTAAGATAGTCCCAGTGTGCAATAACTCTGCCCTTGTTCGGACCCTCAAGGGCCTTGATTGAGTAGCAGCGTTTGCGTAAGTTACGATATACAAATACTTTCATTGTTGTTCTCCCGTTGTCCACTCTTTTGAAGGTGCGCCATGATACACTAAGCCAATTCTAGGATTGTCTCCCAAGCCTGCAACTAGGTCATCGTCGGATGCATTGGCGTATCCTGCCGCTTGCAATTCTGCAATGGTTGAGAATACTCTCGCATGATGCCTGTCCATCGGTATCTCTGAGTCAAAGAGCCCACCCTCGCTGAAGATTAGGCGAAAGTTGGCGGGTAGCTCTGCTCTGCGGAATAGCCTAACCTGCTTGGTGTAAGCATAAAAGTGCACGTCGGGATTGAGCCCGATGATAGCAAGCCATTTGCGTAAGTAAGGGACCGAGTAAAAATCTCCGCTGTCGTGGATGCGGATAACCAACTGTTGTCCAGCACGATTCGCCTTGGCCTTGGCTCTGTCCAACTCGGCCTGCATGAGCAGGACAAACTGCTCACTTTGTGCAATTTCCAGCCGCCATTCAAAGACGGGAGCGACATTCCCAAACCTATAAGCACCTTGTTGGGCATAGCATCCGGTTTTACAAGCACCCGCAGCGGGACAAGTGATTAACCCAGTCTTACTCTCGGCAGCGGGGATGCCGAAGTTATACAAAGCTATCCCGTGTTTCTTGCCTGTCTTGCGAATCTTAGCGTTCTGTGTCAGTAGCGTTGGCATGTTATCACCTCACTTGATTCTGTAAGAGCGAAGCACTCTTTCATTACCTTCTCGGCGTTCCTGCTCTAAATCTTTAGCAGTATTTTTATTTTTCTTTTCTTTTTTCTTGGGCGGAGTTGCCGCCCGAATCTCGCAAAGGTCGCTGTCAAGATGTTTTCTGGTGAAGATGCAAATTAAATTGCTCATTTTAATTCTCCTTTTTGTTTGTTGCTCTCTTCGCCTCTAAATGAGAGAGTTGACCCGTCCGTGGGTCGGTGTCCGTTACACCGTCGGTTCTCGGTGCAACATAAACCACAATTCATCAATAATGTAGCTTATGTAGGTTGTTGTTGTTGGCGGCGCTATCACCACTCCGCATATTGGGTCACCGTCGGAAACAACCTTGACTGCAATGAGACGGTATCTTTCGCCTATTTTTTCGACCTGATAAGCCCGTCGGCCAAGGAATCGATTGAGTCTGTCCAGTCTATCAAACATGTAGGATTCATCGAGTGATGCTTTTGGTGGTCGGATAACCTGCATGATTTTCTCCTAGTGTTTCGGCCTGTTAGCCATCGTCAGCGCACCAACATCAGGTGCGGACACTTGGGAGCGATAGCCTGTCACTCTATCGCTTTATCCTGTCTTGTTGCTAATTTCCGCTATTTGCAGCTTACCGCCAACAACAAGGGCGGTTTCTGACCGGACTGGCGACGCGCGCTTGAGCCCTAGCTGCCGGATTGTCGGGAAGACTGTCCCTGCACCTTTTCAGCTGACCACAATTAAGAGTCGCCCCGTCTGGTGTCTGCAGGCTTTTTCGCTCCGGAGAGCGAGAGGGGTCCGGCATCCAGGTCCCTCGGCTTTGTATCTCTCTTCGGCATCCTTGTCAGAAACTTGAGCTCTTTTTTCATCTTTTTTTCAGAGCTCCGGACTTCCTGTCCGATGAATCCTCTATAGCATAGCCTGTGCCAAGCTGTTAATTGAGTGATATCAACCGGATAGAGAAAGAGGCAAGTGTTTAAGGAATAGCTATATTTTGTTAAGTAATTGAATACACAGTGTTATTTTTTAGACAGTGTACAATGCTTAAACAGTAGCGTTAAGTATAATAATTCAAGATGGTTGGTGTTCAATCGACTGACATTGTTGGGCTTTTTTGGCCGACACCCCCCCCTGCCCCCACTATAGGGAAAGCACAAAACCCCAAAAAGCCTAAAGATATCATGTGCATGTGTCCAGTCTACACTATTGTGCAGTAAATACAGTCTATTACACACCTATACACTCGTATAGTCTGTAAATATACGTTTTTATTTGGCTTTTTGGGGTTTTGTGCTTTCCCTATAGTGGGGGCAGGGGGGGGTGTCGGCCAAAAAAGCCCAACAATGTCAGTCG
>RFPC01000141.1 GCA_009926305.1 bacterium | reverse complement strand
GAATTGTTTACGTCATGGTCTCAAAAATACGGAATCACGTAGAGCAAAGCAAAGCTCTCTGTTTGCAGCGAACGTATAATCAAAATTGCTATCTTAAAAATTACTATTCTGCCTAGACTTTTTTTGAGGTCTTCAGTGACGACCTTCTGAGCGCTAGTTGCTCCGTTCGCGTCGGAAAGCAATCGGCTCTCCTACGCCGTATTTAGGTGAATACACGATTTATAAGCTTATTACTTGTTATGCTCTTCTTTATATTCGGAGATATTTCCGTCGTCATCAGCAACTATAATTTTTCTATAGCCATTCTCTCCCTCGATCAGAATTGGGCCCCAAATATAGGTAGTTGATTCCATCGCCCAGTCTTCTTGCTCTTCTAGCGCCTCAATACCGTCTTCATCGATGAGTTCCTGCAATCGTTCTTGCTCATCTTCATCCAGATTCTCTGGCCACTCAATTTCAACCCAGCAGCCATCACAGTTCATATTTAATTCAACATCCTTGATGTTGCCGTAGTTGTCCAGGATATCGAGACAGTCTTTTGATCCATTTCCACCTGGCATTTGAGTGAATATAAACTTCGGCGGTCTGCCATCAGTGGTATAGACAGTCCAGGAGCCACTACGCCAGCCAAGCTTGTGAATAATTTCCAAACCATCCTTGGTCAGGCAATCATAGTCCTCAACACTCTTCTTGTAGAGCGTACTAACAGTCCAAGCAGTAAGTGTTTCCTCTTCTTCGTGATCTGGTGCCATAAATTTTCTCCTAGGACTGAACAATATAATCAGGGGTAATCGGGTAGCACCATCTTTTTTTATGATGTGGAATGTTAGTTGGTTACACCGATTTCAAAGTAACTACACTTCTGGTTTGACGGGTGGAATCGCTCCTTGCCGAGTCAACTCACTGACAGCACGTGAAATATAGCATAGTCCCTAATATCTTTTTGAATAATTCCATAGCTCTTGGTAGCGAGCGAGGCTACCGCCTATGGGCTTGGGGTTTTTTAGTAGTAGGCATAAGCCACATCTTAGCTCGAACCGTGCGTATGGTAATAAGGCGGTAGAGCGAGGAGTCTTTGGTGCGTAGAGGATTTACCATAACAGAGAGTTAATCGGAGAAAGTAGCCCGAGGCGTTCGTGAGTATGTGAAAAAAAGATGGTGGTACTTGGGGAGAGGAGTACTTGGGGAGAGGAGGTTCCACCCATTGTGCTCATACTCAACAAGAAGCTCTGTTCCTTGTTCAAGAGTCATAATTGATGGGCTTTTAAGAGTAGGAGCAGCTCGTACATTTGCTCTTTGAGCTGTTATTACCCCGGTAGCCACTACATTCTTTTTTGATGCTGCCTTAGGGAGCCTCCCTCGTCAAACCGTACAAGCCGCTTGACAAGCAATGTGGCTTAATATAAACGTGCGGTCTTGTTCGGGCGTGATCTAGGTCTTTTTGTTTCGCCAATACAGGAGAAAGACAATGAAGAAAGTGGTTAAGGTCGTATCGGTGTCGCTATTGACTGAGAGAATTAAGACCGTTGAGTCCTCATTTGGCGAGCAAGCTGAAAACGCCTTTCCTGAGTCGCCAGACATAACAGTTTGTTTTGACCGTGATGATAAAATTGTTGGGCTCCTTTATCAAATGACTGACCCCGTATATCAAGGGGCTGTATTCGCTGAGCGCCTAGGCGACGAGGATGTATTAAAATTCGAGAAATTTGCACCATTTTTAAGCGCCGAAGAATCACTAGCATGGCTCTTTAATCCCAATGATACGCCAGTGTCCGAGGAGTTCCTCCCAGAAGGACAAGATGGTATAAGCGTGGGGTTCACATGGTCGGGCGATGCTAGAGATTTGGAGAGGAGCTTGATGGAAGAAGAACCAGAGGTGTGGGAGAAGGAGCTCGGGACCTTTAAGGCTATGCTTAGTGACGACGATACACTGTCAATTGGTTGGAAGTGCGTTAGGGAGTGCGATTGGTCGGTAGACTCTGCCGCGGATATTTCTGAGCGGTTCTACGATGCACAATGGGATGTTTTAGATGAAGGATGTTTCGTGATAGTACGCTATTGATAGCTTCCAGCGGTAATAAGTTCTCACCGGCAGATAACGGAGTAGCGACTGCTCAAGTGGAATGGTAGCGACTACCTGCATTGGCTGCAAAATCTACTGTATAATGATAGTTCAGGCAGTACGATGGATATTTCCCTCCACGACATAGAGCCTACCTCGAATAGCAATGGCTCTTTAATTCAAGAAGCCCTTGAACAAGATAAATTACCCCTATGAGCAAGCTGGTTCAGCTCCAAAAAACGGAAAATATTCGGTATTATATAAAGAGCAAAGAAAATTTCTCGCATAAGTTTCAGAATATTTCCCCCTATGAGTTCTTGATCAAGTAAGCTACTAAGCAATGATTTTTCTTAGTAGGTAAACCAAGAGATACATTGAAGAGAGGTTCTAATAAAATGTCTGAAATCAAAAGTACCCCGACCTTAAAGAGGCTAAAGGGGGAATTTAAGTGGGACGATATGACTCGTTTCCCTGGAATACCAAAGCCTGATCAAAGAATTCCAATCCTCTGGATCTCTCCTCGAAGTAGTGATGATAAATTCATAACGGACTATGTCTTGATCAACCATACAGGAGAATCCCTCGAACTAGTGACGATCGATATAGGTGGTTTTGCAACAGTTGATGATGATCCAGAAGTGGTTATGAACCTTTCCGAATCTGAGCGAACATACACAGATGTCGAACCTGATGTAGCCGTTCTTATCGCTCAGTACGATGAAATGTATGATAGTGATTTCGTTTTGCAGCTGAATGTATCAATTGTATCTAAATCGCTTGGAAAACTCAGCTTTGCTTTGTCTAAAAAAGGAGGTTTTGGAACAGTTCCATTGCTATACGCTGATGGTGATTCGAAGTACATGATCAAGTGACTCTTAGCAGATGAACGTCAAGCAGCCATTCCGTATATAAAAGTCTCTACGTAGTCTTTGATTTTCTCAAAAACTCGTATTTTCGTTGGACCTCTTTCGGCTATCTTAAGTGGTCTCTCAATCAAATCTACGATATCAGGGTCTACTAACGGAGGCTCCCCGGTGTAGACATATCGATCGATAACTTTCTTTGTTTTGTCTTGATTCAGCTGTTCTTCCTTGCAAAGCTTCTCAAACGCCGTCGCACGCTCTTGTTCCCAAAACTCCTCACAGTTGTCTGGAATTTCCGCTGAAGAATCCAACTTGGGCAGATTGTTTGCTATAAATTTTTCAATCAACTCTCTTTTATTTCTGTATTCAACCTCACCGGCAACAGTATCCAGAAACAACTTTCTAATCTTAGGCTCCTCGTCCTCGTCTGCATCGTAGAGCTGAGCCAAAAGCTCCAAGATATACTTTACGTTGATGACATCTTGGTGAATCAATTCCAACTCGAAATCAACATCCTCAAGAATTGAAGTCTTATCTTTTGTTCTGT
>RFPC01000140.1 GCA_009926305.1 bacterium | reverse complement strand
CATTACCACCACGCCCTGAATTCCAGGGAGCTTATGTACTTGCCCTTGACCCCGCCCGTGGTGGCGTTGGCCGTGACGACTACACTGCTTGTATTGTCCACTATGAAAATGGCACGTTAGTCGTAGACAAATTCCACTCTTTCGTGGCTGATTTTGAAATCAATGGAAGAATGGAAGTGAATATCAATGCTGTGGAAGATTGGATTAAGGAGCAGCATCGCCTATACGTGTTTGACACGATTGTGATGGACCAATTCAATAGTGCTGGCACCATTCAAAGCTTGGCTAGCGACCTGCCCATTACAGAACTAACGTGGACAGTTAGTTCAAAGATGAAAGCTTTCAGCAAAATGCGAGAGCTTTTCAATGCAGGGCAAATTAATATCTATCGTCACGAAAAAGCTTTAATGCAGCTCAAAAACCTTACTGTCATCTATAAGCCCAGTGGGCAGTGGAGTGTTACTGGTGGTAAAGCTAGTGGGATTGACGACTTGGCATTTGCAATGGCGGGTGCCATTCTTGCTGCAAGTAAAGACGACGACATTGGCTGGATTGAAAGCCTTATTTCGTAATCATTTTCTCTAGTATGATTTTCAAACAATAGTTCTGCCATGAAGTGACTTATTGCAAATTATCTATGGAGGAAACCAAAAATTCCTCGTAGCACTATTAGAAAACGCTCCAACTAGCAAGCAAACTTCTCTCCAGCTTCTTGCGGCTGAACATCTATACATTCCTACATTGCTTCCGAAGCTCAAGGCTCATGCCAAGCGTTTAAAGACTGAAGAGCAGCTTGAACGCTCATGGGAAGCCGAGGCCACTGATGATGATTTCATGCCAGACCATCATGGCGACGAAAGCCTAAGGGAATATGACGCTTGATCAGCATCGTGTTATGATTTCAAAGCTTTCGCGAAGCACGCTGGCCAGCGTTAAACCAAACAGTTTCGGGGGAGACTGTTTTCCCAGTGGAGCCAAGGCTATGGGCCGACCCATGGTTAAAAGCTGTACAACGGCGGATTGAAGCCCCGCCCTCAGCACCTTTGCTCCTCACGCCCTTGTAGCCCAATCAGGCAGAGGCAAGCGACTTAAAATCGCTGTAGTGCAGGTTCAAATCCTGCCAGGGGCATCATGCTAAGCTGAAGAGACGTTCGCTCCAGCGATGGAGTGCATGACAATACGGCAGGGAACGGGGCCGTATTTCATCGGGAACCATCATGAACCCACTTGCCCTGATCAAGCAGCAGCTTGAGAAAGCTGCTCGTCTGCGTGAAGCTCAAATGGCTTCGCTCGTCTATCGCGGTGTTGCCTACGTGCCCAAGCCCCATTGGTTTTGAGCATTAAGCAAGGGGCCTCAAGGCCCCTTTTTTGTAGCTTGCACTGTGCATTCATTGTCATTCCAGTGACGAATGGCATTGGCAACGATGGCAATATTAGTGATTAAATACGAAGCAAAAATAAACGTGCGGACAATTGCAACTGTATCTGCTTCGCGATTATGCTTCCCCGCCTTCTCTCCCAGCGCCTTCGCCCAGATTCTCCACATTTGCTTCTTGCCGATGAATGTAAGATTTTAGTTCATGAAGATATGCCCTAAGCATGGCAGCCTTCTCTAAATGCCATGGATCACCATGTTTTAAATACAACGCCATATGGGCATCTACGGCCTTAAGAATTTGATGAATGGGAGCGTTCCATGGCTCCCTAATAGGCGTGTTGAATGTCCGACGACGTTCGTCCACGGCGGAAAAATTCTTTTATATCTTCAAATGCTACTGGAGAAAAGTTATTCACTTCCAAACAAGCATTGAAGAAACGTTTATCAACTTGTCCGTTGTCATCCAGAATACGATGACAATGCAAATGGCCATGTACATTACCTGTGTAATGCCCAGACAAACACGATGGATGCACGGGAACATGCGTGAAGATTAAACCGCCAGGAAACGCGCTATCGCAAGGATGAAAGAATGCTCCACGTACGTCTTCAAAATATGGCAAATAGTCTTTCAATGCTCCTTGATCATGGTTGCCACGAATGAGAATCTTCCTTCCATTAAGACGAGAAAGAAGCTTTAACGATGCACGAGGAATAACTACATCTCCAAGATGATAAACAGTGTCACGCTTCCCTACTTTTGCGTTCCATCGTTCAATAATTGTTTCGTCCATTTCTTCACACGATGCGAATGGACGCAATGGCTCACCATCGGGACGCAAAAAATCAATCATCTTCGCGTGACCGAAGTGAGTGTCGCTTGTGACGAACGCGCTCATGATGAGAATAATAATGAGAGGGCCAGGAATTGCACCTGGCTCTTCTAGGCTCTAGGGCCTAGCGCTGTCTTAGCCTCCCAGCTTGCCAACTATATCATGCCCGCCCGTACTGGGGCAGATCATTGTTAGCAGCTTCAAAGAAAGAAGGCATCCTGCTACGAGCTGTATCATTCAGCTCCTCAGCTTTGCCTTTCTCGAACAAACTATCACTCTGACGCAGCCAGAAATCCTTGTTCAGCCACTTGTCATTGTTTGCCTGCAACGCATCAAAAGCCCACAATGCAGTGGCCCGGCGCAGTTTATTCAAGCTCTGACCAGCAGTTTCGCCCAATTCCCGAGCAACAAGGCTATGCACGCCTACGTGCGTAATTTCATCCCGACTAATATCAGCAGCCACAGTGCGAATACCAATATCCCCGTTAAAACGGAAAAATGGCAATGCAACAAAGAAAATACTCCGCTCCAGAATGGCAGCTTTCAAAATTGGATGGGCAGGATGCTCTTGCCATGCTTTAAGGATGTTCGCTACTTCCTTTTCAGCCTTCTCATTGGTGCCATGGGCAGCCGTCACGTAGTTCAGCGCCTCATCATGCCGCTGTTCATCATCTTGGTTATGACGCAGCGCTTCAACCACACCAGGAGTGGCAGGAAGATCACGCTCTAGCCCTTGCTCCAGAAAGTCCTTCACAGGCAGCTCCAGATGGCGCAGAGCCAGCAGATTGTAAATCGTGTCCTCACCGCCTTCCTTAAGCTTGCCCTTGCTAACGGGCACTGCCTGCCAAGGACGTTTCTTGGCAATCATGGACAGATAGGGGCTCTTGACAGCGTTCATGGTCGTAGTATCGTGCAGGTGTGTGAGGAAAGCAAAGGGGGCTTTAGGCCCCCTTCTTTTTCATTCAGCGCAGGCAGCGCAAAAGCCAGCCTCTAAATTGCAAGACGCAGAAGATCCATCAGCTTCAGACTCTTCGTCTAAGCCAAACATGCTCTTAAAATCGTCGTCCAATGCAGCATATGCATCATCCTTGCGCTGAGTATCAGGCAGGACTTGCAGGCTGTAATAGAGGCTCGTCTGCGATGATTCTAGCCAATCGCGAAGGAACCCTTCGTCGTAAATGACCATATCGCTCCATGAATTAAACGAATAACCATGGAAAAGACCAGTGCGTTGATACAGCGAAACAATGCCATCAGCAACGCGCTTGTA
>RFPC01000139.1 GCA_009926305.1 bacterium | reverse complement strand
TGTGAGGAATAAAGGACAACAAAAAAGATAAAAAAGGAAAAAAATGTTCGATCACCTTACTCCAACCCAGCTTGGTCAATTTTACGGAAATCTAATTTCAATTGCCTTCTGGGGAATCGTTGCGGCATATGTTGTTATTCGTATTCGACAGATTAGCAACAAGTTTTCAGATAAACTCGCAAAAAAGATTGCAGAAGAACAAAACAAAAAATAATCTTTAAGTTGTAAAAAAGATTTCTCAAAGTTATAATAACCATGTTCCAATTAAGGAATAATAAATAAAAACCTCTTAATCCAAAGGATTAAAAAATGAGCAGCAAGATTCGTCATCCTCAGATCGATTCTCACCTTAACTCTAACCCCGAGTTCGCAGCAGCTCTCAACACTATCGCCTCTCTCTACGCAACCTGCGCTGATACTTCTCTCCTTCGTTTCCGTCAGGCTGTCGAGGACCAGATTAAGCTCAACGTTCAGTCTCGTGGTCGCTCCTCATCTTCTTCTGATAACAGCTGGCGTTCAGCTCAGAAGGAGCTCTACGCAGGCCGCGGAGCAAAGTGGATGAAGGTTCTCCCTGATACTCCTGCTTTCGCAGCTCTCTTCAACAAGGTCGCTGAGTTCAGCTCCATGGGCGAAGACGTCAGCAACTTCCAAGAGCTTACTGGCAACGCAGGCTTCGCTTGGATCCGCTACAGCGGCCCTCGCGGTTCTGAGGCTCAGCCCCTCCATGCCTTCGAGGTTCGTATCAACGGCTCCAAGACTGACCACCCAAAGCATATCCTTCAGCTCACCGATGCCGAGGTTGCTGACCTCGAGTCTCTCAACGGCACCCCTAACTCCCTTAACCTTGAGACCCTTTCTCCCTCAACCCCTAACGATACATCTGATGATGAGACCGAACTCCCCGAAGCTGTCCCAGCCGACGAGGAGCTCGAGTCCGACGATATCCCTCTCTAACCTCTCGCACATGATGCGCAGGATACGCTCAAATTCTTAATCGTTTTTTTGACTCCGACCCCGGGGAAAGCTAATCAAAAAGGAGCAAAATGTTCACTTAGCCTACCAAAAACAGCACCCTTAACAGGGACCCGAGCTGTACAGGGCATCAGGTGCCCGCCAAGTTGTAAATATGAATTGTACATTTTATAATAAAAGTGACAATTCTGCTTTTCCAATAAACGAATTAATTCACTCTGCCCCCGGCGAAAGCTAATCAAAAGGAGTCACGATGTCTGACGCAATCACACGCGACGCAATTCAGTTCGAAGCAGACTTCACCTCTCACTTCTTCGGATACTCTTCTGAGGAAAGCCTTGCTCTCGAAGCCATGGCTCTCGCAAGTGATGACGCCACCACAAACTTCGACTCTTACGAAACCTCTGCTTGGCTACGCCAATACCTCCCCAATAATATCATCGACCGACAGCGTCTCAGCCGCGAACTCCGTCGCATCTCCGCTTCTGTTCACCAAGACGACGCTTCTTACCAATACTACTGCTACGAATACACACAGTTCTCCAAAAACTATCGAAATAATTACGACGTTAACGCAGATTAATCTCTGCTACCCGACCCTAACCATTACTAGTAATTCTAAATAAAAACAGCACAGATAAACAAAATCAAACATAAAAGGATTATATAATGATTACACGTTCAGACGTACAACGATTTGCTGATACACATGTTTCTTTCTTCAATAATAACATCACTACTGCACTAGAAGCAGAAGCATGCTTTATCTTTGAAAGCGGCCTCGATCGCGAACTGGATAACAATACCCGCCTCTGGCTCCAAACGTATCTTCCTCACGATGTCAACGCCCGACAAGACCTTTGCGAGCAACGACGCCAAGTCTTCGCAAGAGTTCGCCCTGATGTCTGAAAATTGTACGCAGAGCCTATAAAAAGTTAAATTCTGCTGACACTGCAAGTCTGACTGCTAGGGCAGCAAAAACCCGTGTCGTCTAGAGAGAGTTATTTTTTGTTTAGTTTTGGGTGGTAGAAGAATATTTAATTTGTTTTTGAAAGGAGAGCAAAAAAATGAAGAAAGTGAATCAGATAAAAGGTGGCAGTGGTGGATTGGCCACAGATTTGTGGGTATTAGTGGGATGTTTAGCATTTGGTTTGGTGATGGGGGTAGTGGGAGAGGTGGCGAAGCGTCGGCGTCAGGTGTGGGTAGGTAGTGGGGGAGAGATGGGGATGGAGATGCGGGTGGTGTGTGAGGAGGTTGGGGTGTGTGATTGGAAGGTGGTTGAGAGGGTGGAGTGAGTGATTGTGGTGTTATTGGGTAGAGTGGGGTTGATTCCTTGAGTGGAGATAGTTTTTTTTAACTGCTGAAATGATTGGAGGTTTTGGTGAGTGTATTGAGTCGTTTGTGTCGGTTGACGTTTTTGGTGACGAGTGGGGAGAGGGTTGTGAGGAGGGAGGAGAGGTATGTGTTGGTGAGGGATGAGAGGGATCGTGACGAGGTTGAGGAGAGGTATGTTGCTTTGTATAGGGATGATGGGGATGAGGTGTTTGTGAGGCGAGAGTGGTTGCGATTTGAGTTGTCTAATGACGTGTTGGCTAGGAATGGAGAGGATCGTGATGAACGTGGGTATTGTATCTCATATGTTTTTTGAGATGTAAGGATGTTTATTGGGTGGTATAATCATTATGTTGGTTGGGAATAAAAACTTTTAACTGCTGAAATGATTGGAGATGGTTATGTATGCGATTACTGAAGCTCAGCGTGATGCATTTGTTAGTGGTGTGATTCCTGGAGAGCTTGATGTTGGTCTTGTAAATGACATCAATTATATGATTGAGAAAGAAGGGCGAGCTCTTGTTACCTTTGACAAGGGAGGATTTGAGACGTGGGCGTGTGTTGCTGAAATTGATGCTCTTTGTGAGGAAGAGATGAATGAGTGTCTTGCAGAAGCGCATGTTATGATTGTTGCTTTAGAGCATATTGATGGTAAGTCTCTTGTTGTTTATAGTCAGAAGATGGAGTATTTATGATTGAGGTTGTTGGATTGACTATTTCGTTTAGTGCTTGTGTAGGAATGTTTTATCTTTGTCATAAGTTATTCTAATCTTTTTTTTAACTGCTAAAATGATTGGAGGTTCTTATGAATGAGTTCGAACCGTTCAATGGTATGCCTCGTTTGTGTAGGATTAAGATTGTTGTTGTTGATGGTGCCGCAGCTGTTGACAGGCATGAGTTCTTTGCCTTGTGTAAGGGAGAAGAAGATCGTGTTCGATTGATTAGTCAGTATTATGATGAAAAGAGAGATATCCATGGTCCTGACGTAGAAATCTTTACTGATTATAATTGGGAAACGCTTGTGATGTCAGATGTTCTTTTCCAAGCTGTTGAAAGGTAGATTCTTATGTGGACTATTCGTTGTAATGGGCTCGTGATGGGTAGAGCGAAAGACATGGAAAAAGCTGTCATTGAAATGAGTCGAATGATTGATTCATTGGGCAAGTTTGGCGACAAGTGGAGTCTATGTCAGGAGTAATCAGATGAGCAAAGCTAAAGTGCTTAAAGCATTAAGGG
>RFPC01000138.1 GCA_009926305.1 bacterium | reverse complement strand
TTGTGCCGCAAACATTTTCTCTTTGAGGCTTGCCATAGCTTCTTTTCTATGAGCAATATTAGCGTCTTCGCCGCCACGAACAGACTCTGGAATCCCAAGTATGCTACAGATGTCTGGCCATCTTTTTTCAAAGGCCTTGTCTGTAGGGACATACATCCCCATGAATGCCATCAAGGTCTTGATGTTGTGTGAGTCTAACGTTATAGCCGTCTCATCACCATTGAGGTTCAACGCAAAGTTTCCAATTTTATCTCCGAGCTTCTCGCTTGCAACTGTTTTCCCGTTGGCCCTTCTTTGCGCCAAGTCTTTGTTCATTTTGGTGAAATTCACCGTGCCGTCACCCCTTGTATAGTTCTGAACAAGATTATTCATCTTGAGCAGGTTGACACCAATGCTTCTCGCTCTTGCCGCATTCCCGTAGCTAAGATCAACGCCGCTTCTGCTCTCCCCATCGTTCGTCATAAGATCTTGAATGATCTTTGGGTCAATAAACATTTCTCCGCCAGCAGCTCTGTATTTTGCGGAATGATACATGACGTCAAATGCCATGCGCATATTTGTTGCAGCATTAGCTCCTTGAGACGTACACGCCTTAATAATGTTGTATGCAATTCCAAGCTCAGACTTACTTCCAGGCATGGTTACTGTTTTAGACATTTCTTCGATGTCTTCGTTAGTAGCCTTGTCATTGTTTTTGAAGAAGTCAACTGGGTCTAATTCACCAAAAACACGAGCTCTTTCTTCTGGGTTTGAATACGCTGCTTTATAAACGTCATAAAGCATGTCGGTAGACGCCTGAACATATTCTTCTGGAGTCATGCGCTCTGCGTCTATGCCCATTTCCGTCCTGACATACTCGCTCAACAGAAGCATTTTAGCTCGCTGACCCTTAACGTGTACGCCGAAGTTTTCTTCAAGATCTTTTACAAGAGACTTGTTTTCTTCAACGCTTCCGTCAGTGTTTCTTATGGCTTTTTCGAGTGCGATCGAAGCTCTACCTTCTGGGGTGTCTGGTTCATAAACGAAAGTCTTCCCATCTCTCTTTGCGATCTGCTCAATCATCTCACGAGACTTCATATCTATGTCTCTCGCAATCTTCATTATTGCTGGGCGGCTTGGAGAGTTTTCAGGCGAAGATTTGAGCCTTGTCTCAAGCATTCTCATTTTTCCGAGCATCCGCTTAGCGATAAGAGAATTTATAACCCCTTGAGCTTCAGCTTGTTTTACTCGATTCTGCATGTTGGACACAATATCACTCTTGTCAAGAGCCGCCGACTTGCGTCCATAGTTTTTTATTCTGTCTACATCAATAGCCCTTCCATCGGAATCTTCAAAAGAAAATATATCCGTAGATCTGCCCATGTCTGTGGCTTTCTTCCACCAGTTAATGAAGTGCCACTGGTCTCTAAACGTTTGAACTCTCTCACTACTTCCAATGTCTTTTCTGTCTCCGTCTTTCCACATATATATTGATTTCCAATACTTTATGGTTACGGTTCCGTCGTCATTCTTCTTCACCATTGTTGGTGAAATAGTCGCTGAAGCACGAGATTTTGATTGCTCGGAAACGGGCTTTGCTACAATGTTTATAGACCCATTTCTAGCCGCTTTAAATGCGGCTGCAGTTCTAATCAAGTCGTCAACTCCGTTCACATAGAACTTCTTGCCAAGCTTCCCATATGCTGACGCAAGCACATTGTTGTACATAAGCCTTGCCTGATCTAAGAAGCTAAGCCTCACGCCTTGGTCTCCAGAGAGTGCCGACATAAATTCGGCGTACACCTCTCCTCGAACAGAACGCGAATCTTCACCCATCTTTTTATAGGTAGCCTCTTTTGACATGAGTCTCTCCATGAGACCCTCGTCATTTTTGGCCATCTCGAAGATCTTCTTTACAACCTGCTCTTGATCTGCGTCAGAAAGCTGTTGGAAAGCTGGCTCTATAACACCGTGTTTAACTTCTTCAAGAAGCGTTTCTTGGAAGCTTTTAGTTCTCTTAAATCCTTGCTCGGTCTCTTGCCCAGCGTTTATTTTAATCTGCTCTGGAGAAAGATGAACTTCCCCGTTAACAAACATGCCTCCAATTCCCTGTCGTCCAAGAGCTCTAGTTGACGAGGCGGCGTCTTCATACAACACCAGCTTCACTGGACGTCCAAGAACAGAGCTCATGAGCTTCATGAGGTTGTTTACCGCCTTGGCTTCTGCCGTTGACAATCCAGCTACTCCAGCTCTAACGCCGTAAGAGCCGTCCTCCGCTGGATTTACTGTAACGCTTTTTACGGGCCCGCTCTCTGTATTTTCTTGTGTAGACTGCTCTTTTATTTCTTTAGTTTTTGTCTCTGGTTTGAGGGCGTCTTCCACAATCTGATCCACAGAAGCGGCGAGTTCTGTAGCTCTGTTAGAATAGTCATCGGCAGTTATAGAGTTTCCGTCAGCATCTTGATACGTGTCTGAAGGCATCAACCCAAACTTCTTTACGTTCCCGTCTTTATCTTTTATAGCGGAGAAGTAGTCAGTCTGGCCTTCGGCGCTGTTTACGCCACCATCAAATAGGTTTATAGATCCGTCACCCTGAACAAGTCCGTCCTTATGAGCGACGCTTTCTTGGCCAAGGTCTCGCGCAAACTCTGCCGCTTGCTCACGGGTCATGCCTTCCACGAGGAAGCTGTTCTCTCCGTTTCCGTATCTGCCTACAATTTTATGATACTTTAGACCCCTTTCTTTAAGCCATGCCTCAGCCTTTTTGTTGAACGCCTTGTTTGCTTTTTCTCCTACAGCTCTAGCGTTGGGGTTCTCACCCGTGAGCATGGCGAAGTTGTCACTTTCAAAAATAGATTGAAGGTCCTCATCGGAAAGGGAAGAGTTTTCAAGGTCTTCAATGGCCTTATCGACCCACTCAACCATGGCTCTGTCCTGAATCTCCCTGTTAAGCTGCATGAGATCCCCAACGTTTCCTGACCTCACCTGAACTGGGTCTACACCAAGAGCCCCAGCGAGGGCGTCTTCTGCAGCCGTAAGGTCGTTTACGGCGGCGTCAAGATCATCAAAATTCGCAAGCTCTGTAGCTGCCGCTTCAGACTCTTCTCGAACTCTTGTTCTTGCGGCCTCTACCTCGCCCATCATCTTTAAGACATCTTTACGCTTTTCTTTAAGCTCAGACAATCTCTTCTGCGCCTCTGCGTAAGCCTCTGTATTTGTGTCACTACCTTCTAGGACCAGCTGTCCGTAGTCGAGGTCTAGAGACTGCTCAGCAAGAGCAATCTCTGCGTCGAGAGCACGAACAGCATCCCTAGTTCTTCTGTCAGAAAGGGCGGTTCTTTCTTCTACAGACAACTCAAGAGATTCGTCTTTAAATGACTGCTCAATCTTAACACGATCTCTAACCTTGTCTTCCAGAATTTTTTCAAAAGACTCTTTGTTTTCATCGGTGAGACCACCTTTCTTAATTCTCGCTCTAAGCTGTTCTATCTCTATGTCCAGCTTTTGAATTGCGTCGAGAGCTTCTGGGTGTCTGACAGAAAGCATCTCGTAAAAAGGAATTCTTGCTTTGGCCGCACCATCAATCTCTGCGTTAAGCCTTTGAATTTCTTTCTTTATAGAGTTTCTAGACACTGGGTTTTTTTCGGCTCTA
>RFPC01000137.1 GCA_009926305.1 bacterium | reverse complement strand
ATTTATAAATAAATATAGATTATATTAAAATAAATCTAACAAAACAAATGTCCGTTGGTAGCAATTTACAAGAAATGGAAAACGTAGTAACCAAAGGCGCTGCTGCAGCTGAATCGATGCCAAAGGCAGGAAGCAATGCTTCCGGTGTTTCAACACCAGGCCAAGGCACTTACGAAGATCTCGGCGGTCCTACCCCAGAAAACTATAGAGCAGATGACAATTCTGCTAAACTCAAAGAACCCACACTCGCAACTGTCAAAGACATTGTGAACAAGGGTGCTAAGCCTGCTGAATCCATGCCAAAAGGTATGAAGGAAGAAGAGGAAGTTGAGGGTGAAGTAGTTTCTGAAGAAGAAACCACCGAAGAAGAAGTAGTTTCTGAAGAAGAAACCACCGATGAGGAAGTAGTCGCTGAAGAAGAGGAAGTAGTTGCTGAGTATGATATCGAAGAAGATATCAATGCACTGCTCCAAGGTGAAGAGCTTTCCGAAGAGTTCGAAGAAAAGGCACGTACCATCTTCGAAGCTGCTATCAAGGCAAAATCAACAGAAATTCAAGAAGAGTTAACTGCTCAGTATGAGCAAGCTCTTCAAGAAGAAGTTGCAACTATCAAGGAAGAACTGACTGATAGAGTCGATGCTTATCTTGAGTATGTTGCAGAAGAGTGGATGACCGAGAATCAACTTGCAGTTGAGCAAGGTCTGAAGACTGAAATGACTGAATCATTCCTTACAGGAATCAGAAGTCTTTTTGAAGATCATTATGTATCAATCCCTGAAGAGAAATATGATGTACTCAATAGTATGGTAGAAAAACTTGATGAGATGGAAGATAAACTCAACGAGCAAATCGAAAGAAATATTGCTCTAAAACAAAGATTAGCCGAGTCGGTTGCTGATGTAATCTTCTCCGAGGTCTGCGAAGGACTTGCTCTTTCACAGAAGGAAAAACTCGCTTCTCTTGCCGAAAATGTTGAGTTTGATAGTGAAGACACCTATCGTGAGAAACTGGTAACTCTGAGAAATTCTTATTTCCCAGCAAATTCTGGTACTCAAAGAGACAATTCAGAGAACATTTCTGAGAGCGCAGACGCCACCTCACCAGTCCAAGTGTCTGGTTTGATGGAGTCATATCTCACTACTCTGACTAGAGTCGCTAAAAAGTGATTTTTAGATTATAAATCAAACTAAAACTTTTAAGAGGTAAAATTCAAATGCAAGGTTTCAATGCTGAACACCTGCAGGAGAAGTGGGCACCTATCCTCAACCACGAGGGACTCGGTGGCATCCAAGATGCACACAAGAGAATGGTAACCGCAGTTCTCCTGGAGAACCAAGAAAGAATGCTCCGTGAGGAAAGAGAATTCCTCTCCGAAGCTCCAACCAACGCTACCGGTTCATCTGGTGCTACCGCAGGTTTCTCTGCTGGTGCATCTTCACCAACCGCTGGTTTCGATCCCGTTCTGATCTCCCTGATCAGACGTGCAATGCCTAACCTCGTCGCTTATGACTTGGCTGGCGTTCAACCAATGAACGGTCCTACTGGACTCATCTTCGCAATGCGTTCCCGCTACACTTCACAGAGCGGAACCGAAGCTCTGTTCGACGAAGCAGACACCGGATTCTCCAACAGCGGAATCAGCACCTCCAACTCTTATGTTGCTGGTTCTGATGGTGCAGCTGCTGGTTTCGGTACAGCTCAAAGTGGTTCTAACCCTGGTATCCTGAACCCTAACGCCAACACCACTAACTATAGTGTTGGACAGGGCATGAACACCGAGTATGCTGAAGAACTCGGTGCAGCACAATCGTTCAACGAGATGGCATTCTCAATCGAGAAAGTCACCGTTACCGCCAAGTCAAGAGCTCTGAAAGCTGAGTACTCATTAGAACTCGCTCAAGACCTCAAGGCAATCCACGGTCTGAACGCTGAAGCAGAACTCGCCAACATTCTCTCCACTGAGATTCTGGCTGAGATCAACCGCGAAGTTATCAGAACCATCTATAAGGTTGCTGAGAAGGGCGCACAAACCAACGTTGCTAACGCTGGTGTATTCGACCTCGACGTTGACTCCAATGGACGTTGGAGCGTTGAGAAGTTCAAGGGTCTCATCTTCCAGATCGAGAGAGATGCAAACCGCATCGCCCAGAGAACTCGTAGAGGAAAGGGCAACATGATTCTCTGCTCTGCAGACGTTGCTTCCGCCCTCACCATGGCAGGCGTACTTGATTACACCCCTGCTCTGAACGCTAACCTCAACGTTGACGACACTGGTAACACCTTCGCTGGTGTTCTTGCTGGTAAGTATCGTGTATACATCGATCCTTATTCGGCAAACAGCACTGCTGATGGTTCACAGTATTACGTTGTCGGTTATAAGGGTTCTTCACCTTATGACGCAGGACTCTTCTACTGCCCATACGTTCCTCTGCAGATGGTTCGTGCCGTTGGAGAGAACACCTTCCAGCCTAAGATTGGCTTTAAGACTCGCTACGGCATTGTCTCGAACCCATTCGCAAGTGCCGCTGGCGGTGCAGACACAGGTAAGCTCAAGAGTGACGACAACCGTTACTACCAGAGAGTACGTGTTCTCAACCTCATGTGATTTAAACTCACAAGGTTTGTCAGAGGGTTCTTCGGAACCCTCTTTTTTTATCTAAATACAAATAAAACCTCCTCATGGCATTTGCAAATCAGATTGAAAATAGAAATTTTCTATCGCCAATTGGTTTTAAATTTACATTATCAAAAAACAAAAAGGTTTCTTTCTTTTCCAACTCGGCAAGAATACCCGAAATTAATTTGGGTGTAGCGAATCAACCTTCATATCTTAAGGATCTTGATGTTCCTGGAGATAAGTTAGTTTATGGTGATTTTACATTAAGGTTCTTGGTTGACGAGAACATGGAAAATTATATGGCAATACACAACTGGTTGACTGGATTGGGTTATCCAGAAACCACACAACAGTTTAAAGATTTAACAACAAACGACGGTGGTAGGGATTATAAAGAACAATACAGCGATGGAAGTCTTCACATTTTAAACAGCAACTATAGAGATGTTGCTATCGTAAAATTCAAAGATTTATTTCCAACATATCTTACATCTTTGGAATTTGAAGCAACCGATGCTGATGTCAGCTACTTTACAGCAGAGGTGACATTCAAGTATACTGTGTATAATATCCTAGCGGCTGACGGCAGAACACCCCTATGAATCTTGATCAAATTCAGGAGATGTGGGCAAAAGATTCCCAAATCGATCCTGATAATCTACATGATGAATCGCTAAAAATTCCTCAACTACACGCCAAGTACTACACACTCTATAATACTATCACTCTGCTTCGTGAAAAAGCACGAGAAACTCATAGCAAAGTAAAGTTAGAGCGTTATAACTACTACACTGGAAAGGCATCCCCAGAGGTTTATGAGGAAGAACCTTTCCCATATAAAGTTCGTGACAAAGACGCCATACAGAGGCATATGGATGCCGATGAGAGACTGAACAAGATAGACCTCAAGATTCGATACTATGACATTATGCTAAAGTTCTTAGAAGAGATTATCAAGACTGTATCCAATAGAACCTTCCAAATCAAGAACGCCATTGAATGGCATCGCTTCCAGGCAGGTTTTAACTGAGGCAATAAATACCCATAGGTGATACTTATGGGTTATGTCTCATT
>RFPC01000136.1 GCA_009926305.1 bacterium | reverse complement strand
TGGCTTTGGCGGCACACGAAAGTCTAAGCGAAAAGGTTGAGAGTGACTGGTAACTCGTTTTTTACTGAACAGCTCTACTGGTCCCTTGAGAAGTTTAAACCTCGATGCAGATTCTGCCCTTTTCGGTGACTGATTCGGAAAAAATCCAGCTCAAAAAAGAAGCTGGCATATGATTACTGGGGCACCTGATTACTGGCATGGTACTTGAGGGGATGAGGTGTTTGCTTTTGCTCAAATTGGGGAAGGGCAGGAAAAAGGAGCGCTTTGCGCGCTCCTTTTCGAGGTTGTTGTTAAGACCAAGTGCTCATCTTTTTTCTAAAGAGTCCTATCTGTTTTACGATTCTTCTTGTGTGAACTTCTAGGTACGAAGAACCAAGGACAGTTAATCCGCCTATGATAGCAAGAGCGATCCACGGAGAGATGGTTATCACGGTAAGAGCTAACTTGACGGTGTCAATCAGTCCGTGTCCGAAGGTGAATAATCCACCAAGGAAGACAAACTTACTCTCAGCAGTATACCCGTAGGCAATAGCAAGGATTCCAACCGCTATTGAGAATATGGAAGCATTTAAGCCCGGGAACATGACGAGCTCTAAGAAAGCTCCCCCTACTAAGGCAAGCGCAGCAAGTCCCTGGTACTGAGTCCTTCCTCCAAGACAGGAGAGAGACTTTGCGATAAAGATAGCTGCCAGTGGAATGGTAACCAGAGGAAGCATGACTGCATCCGGTAGATCTATTAACCATTTAAGCTCAAAAGCGATTACTAACCAGCTAAGGATTGTTGGTAGTATACTACATGACTGAAGCACTTTTGCAGTCTCCAAAGAACAGTACTTCTTTGAGAAGACAAAGAGAGCTAGTGAGGAGGTAGCAAGTGCTGCGCCGACAAAGATTCCATCTATTCCGTACAAAAACGCGATACGGAGAAAGAGAAGCGCTCCCGGTACAAGAAGTATCAGCCGTGAAATTCTCCCTTCCTTTGTCTTCATCGCGGTGTGTTGCTTGAAGCAGGTAGTATCAAGATAGGCGACACCAAGGATAGCAAGAGACGCGATGAGGCCACTTATGCTTGGATCTCTTGTCGGGATAAGAAGAAGAGCGTTTAGGGCAATGTAGGCACCTGTTAATCTGAGTGCTTCACGACGCGCAAGTGCTGAGAAAGCAATGAAAGTAATTGGAGTAAGAGCAAGAAGCGCTATTCCAGTTGTCACTAAGGCATCAAATCCGGAGGCTGCTACCCAATAAAAGTAGGATGGATAGAGATCTGGGTTAATCGCTGGACCAAACTTTGAGTAGATAAGCCCACCCAGCTGACAAAAGTGCGCTGGGATAATAGCGGCTGCTACTCCGAGGAAGGTCCGTGCTCCCTTGTCTTCTTTTACTTTAAGACCACAGAAGAAGCCGAGCACAGCGAGGAGTCCAGTAAATCCGAGAAAAGTAAAGTATCGGATCATGTGGCTCATCGTTTCCCAGCCTTGAGCCATGAAAGTGAGAGCAGAGGAAAGAAGGACAATTGCACCTACGATACGTAGGATCTTCGGAAGCATTGAAATTCTCCCTACTTCTTTGTCCTGCTCTTCTTGCTGTTTTTTTCTCTGATTCTGTTCCAAGTTTTTCTCTGTTTCTAGAGCTTCTTGAACCTCCATTAGGACATGAAGGTTATTGCTCTGCTCGAGATTGTTATTTTTATCTTGAGTTTCCATGCGTTGTCTCCTGTGATCTTCCGGTAGGTTATTAGCTCTGAGCGCTGTCAGAAAGGAGGGCATCAAGCTCTGTTCGCAGATCTTGCTCTTCTTCCTCAGCGATAAAGTCTCCTTCTAGTGAGTCTCCGCTGTCTGTGTCACAAGCCCCTTGGATCTCATATTCAGTGACCTTTATCTCCCACCTATCAAAGATCTCATCGATCTCAGAGAGGATTACAGAATCATCTTGTCGCATAGCGCTAAGTGCCTCAGCTCGAGACTGTCTTGTGCGAAGGAGGTTCTGTTGTTGATGTAGGCGAGAGATTCGATCATCGATCTTTCCAAGATCTTCAGAGAGGTTTTTCTCGAGCTTGCTGTGTTCAACCACTTGAACTTCAAGCTCTTGAATCTCTTTTTGGATCTTGTTTTTTCTCCGTACGCACTCAAGTGCTTTCTTTTCATCAACCTTTGCAATTCGAACTGCCCGGTCTCTCCAGGTTTCCTCAGCCTCTCGAAGGTCGTGAAGCTTTTTCTTCATCTTTTGACCATCGCGCTTGACTCGCTTGAGCTGAACCTTAGCGCGTGCGCCTGCTTCTTTGACTTCATGAATAGCAGAACTAACGAGTGCATCGTGGTTCTCTACCTGGCTCAGCATCCAGTCAAAGCTTGTAACCACTCCGGATGCCCATCTTCTGAATCGTTTCATGTTTTTCTCCTATGTAAGTTTGTGGCTGTTCTCTTCATCGCGAGAGCAGCAACCTCATACTTCCAATATGGAGCGCGAGGGGATTAATGACGAATTTAAATAAGTTACAATGTTACGAGTAGCTGCAAATAGTCCGCTATCCGGCTTAGAAATAGCATAACGCCTTGATATACATGGTTATATATGGATATAGAAATTTATGATTTGCAGACAAAAGTAGTTACAATGTAACATATTGTAGATGAGATATGACTCTACCATCTCAAAAAGCGAGGTATTTTTTGTTACAGGGGCAATTGCCGCCCATGCTTCTGCACAAGGGGAGCCTGTTCGCCAACGTGACGTAAAGTTCATGATTGAGCTGTTTAGCAACTGGGTCGTAAGCACCTCAAGAGAAACAGCGCTACCGCTACAGAATACACAGGTCAGCCGTTTTATAGACTTTTTACTATCAGAGGGACTCGCCAGGCGAGTAGCCAAAAGAGGAAGACCTACCTATCGACTTACTAGGGTTGGACTTATTGAACTGCTGAGCAGAGTGGTGCATCGGGATTACTTTGATAACCGACCACAGTTCTTTTTTCTTTACTATTTCGTAAAAAACTACAGGCCTCGCTTAGAGCAGCTCGTTGAAAGTGAGGGAAAGCTATTCCCCCTTGCACTTAAGGTAGAGTTAGAAGAATTGCTTGATACAAATGCTTTACTTCTTCGAGAGCTCCAATCTGCACGAGCTGAACTTGAAAGGCAAAAGGGACGTATTAAAGAGTCGATACTTTCGGCAAACTTTCTGCAGGCTGAGCTAAACAATGGGAAGCCATTCAAAAAAATCGTGAAAGAAATAGAGAAACAGTACCCATATGAGCTAAACAGCCAAAAACCGCTAAGTGAACTTATTGCCGGAATTCCTGACGATCAGCAGTGCTGGGAGCTCGGGGAGGGGAGTCTCATGCGTATTAAAGAGATATGGGAGCCAATGGAGTTTTTGCTGAAAGCATATGTCGCTCAGCTTGAGAAGCTTTATCAAGAAGAGAGCTGATTACTGAGATATGTTTTTATTGACGGGTCTCGTCGCTTCAAGCCTCTATTTAAAAAGAAGGAGGAGCATAGTGGTCCTCCATCGAGTCGAAAAATTAGTATCATTAGACATCTCTATTGTTGCTTGAGTAAGGATCTCGTGTAGCTCTGACCTGCCCCCTGATATGTTACCAATCTGAATTAGAGCCCTAATCAGGTACCCCAGTAATCAGTTACCACCGGGAACGCTCGGTATTCGCTCTCTCTTTTCAACTGTTTCGGTCAGACCTTATTCACAAAACGAAAAATCTGAGCAAGAAGATGCGAGCTCAATTGT
>RFPC01000135.1 GCA_009926305.1 bacterium | reverse complement strand
TATGTTTAAAAAAATATGTTTTTCTCCAGATAATAATACAAGAACTTATTCGGATGAAGAAGTAAAAGCTAATCCAGAGATAGTAAAGAAATTTACTAAGTTAGCAAAAAACCTAAAGAGTGTTGCCCCAAGATCTGATGACTTTTTATATTTCTCAATTATCTTCTTAAAGGCTGCTGAGTCAGCCCTTTTAGATGATAAAGGTAATATTAAAAAAGTTGGAAACGAAGATGCTTGGGGATTTTTTGATGAAAACTGGAAATGGCACGGAAACGTAAAGCCACACAGAAATAATAACAAAGATATTTTTCCAGAGTCTCAGTTAAAGATTGCTACACCATTATGGATTGGTAAGCCACTCTGCAGAGATCATGAGTCAAGCTCTGTTGATGGGATTAGGGGAATTATTCTTGATACATATTATGATGAAAAATACAAGCAGGTAGTTGGCCTATGCGCTCTAGATAAGGTTAACTATCCTTCTTTGGCGGCAAAAGTCGAATCTGGACTTGTTCGCTATGGTTCAATGGGGACCGCTGTTGAGGTATCTGTTTGTACCGAGTGTTCAAACAAAGCAACAAACCAGAACGAATATTGTCAGCATATTATCAGCAGAGCTGCGCATGGCGAAATAAATGTTGGACTAAAGCCAATAGAGTATAGCTTAGTGGTAACTCCTGCCGAGCCTGGTGCAGTTCTTCTAAAGTGTATAGCTTCTCTAAATGAGTATAGAGAAGAGTTTATAAATTATGGTGTTAAAAACGTTCCTGAAATGCTAGGAAAGCTCTCAGAGAATCAGGCAAAGCATTTAGATGGAATAATGAAAACTGCATGTGGCGAAGATGGCTGCTCTATAAGCGACAGACGGCGCATTGTTACAAGCTTTTTGGCTAATAATGGCTTAATAAAGTCTGCAGAAACAGATACTGAAGCTGCAAGAAATCTCGCTGAAGCTGCCGCTATTCTTGCAGAAGATGATATTCCCTCTGATATAAAAGAGAAGGTAGCTGATGCTATAAGATCATCAAACTTAAGTGAAGTTAGTGTTCCTTCTGGCGAAGCCTTTACTTCCGGAGAAAGTATATCCGGTAGCAAGCTTCCAGGAAATTTAAGCGAGTTTAGTGCAGCATCCTCCAGGGTTGGTCTCACTGGAAATGCTGCTCCATCCGAAGAGAATTCGGATTTTCAAACTGATGGAGACCTTTTAGCACAATCACTTCCGTCCGGCGAAGCGCCTGTGGCGGTAACCGCAAATAACAAAGACGTTAATATTAGAGATGGTTCTATGAATGACGTTGATTTTGATAATTTAACAATTAGTTCAATTTTGGAGGACATTATGAACGAGTCAAGGTTAAAAAAGAGAGCTGAGCTTCGCCGCAGAATTGCTTACATGCAGGGCGGATCTGAGGGCAGAGAGCCTAACACATTTAAGAGCGAGCAGTTTGGCTGGGATCACGATAAGCAGATGCACCAGGATGGTAGCATGGGTGGTGATTCCGGCATGATGCCTGGCGACTCTGAGGTAAAAGAGAAGCTTAGCCGTGCAGAGCTTAAAGAGAGAAGGCTAAAGAGAATGGCCTACATGCAGGGTGGTTCAGAGGGAAGAGAGCCAAATACTTATAAGAGCGAGCAGTTTGGCTGGGATCACGACAAGCACATGCATCAAGATGGCAATATGGGTGGAGACACCGGAATGATGCCCGGAGATGCAGAGGCAAAAGAGAAGCATAGCAGAGCTAATGATAAGGGCGGCCTAAGAAAGTCTGCTTATAACGGTCCTTCTTTAAGCACAAGATTTCTTGTAAAAACAAATAAGAGGGGCGGCGTTGATAGAGCAAATTCAGTATTCCAGGTTTTTGCTGGCGACAAAAAGGTTATTCAGGCAAAGGCATCCGAGATTTTTGGACCAGAGCTAGATGATAACTGGAACTGGCTAAGAAGCAGGGAGTACGGTAAAGAAGTTTGCACCCAGATTAGACAGGCTGGATTAGTTTCTGTTTCAAACCTCCTAAAGTCAGCACAGGATCTAGAGCTTCCTGGCGGCGAAGCTCCCGCTCCAGATGCCGGCGCTCCTGCTCCAGAGGCTCCTCCAATGGATGAAGCACCTCCAATGGATGATCTTCCTCCAATGGATGATATGCCTCCAATGGAAGATGAAGAGGAAGAGGAGGATCCTGCCGCTGGAATTGATACCAGACTTTCTGATATGGAGAAGATGATTGGAGAGGTAAGAGACTTGGTTGATCAGCTGCAGGACCAGAGAATGGCCGATGTTGATGTAAACGTGTTTACCGGAAAAAACAAGGGCGAAGAGCAGGTTGAGACTGAAATGACAGCACTCTCAAGAGAGCTTCTAAACAACCTAAAGGTTGCTCATGCCAAGCTAGATAGTTCTGCTGATGAGCTTGCCATGGTTGGTGAGACCTATGAGAATATCTCCAAGCTATCAAGATCTCAGGCAAGAGAATTTAAGAAGCTTGCCAGTGAGGCCATTCGCGATGCCGATCAGATTTCCGGAGAGGTAAAGGGTCTGTTCAGATTCGCAGAGGCAATGAGAGGTCACATGGCTGAGGATATGATGGATGACGCAGCCTCTTACGCTGAGGATGCCGATATGGCCGATGATGCTGCTGACTGCATGGTTGAAGATGCCGATATGGCCGAGGATGCTGCTGATGATGGTGGTGTTAGCGAGCTTATTAGCGCTGCAATGGACCTTAGAAGAAGCAGAAGAGAGAATCTTCTAAAGCAGGCTGAGGATAGAGTTTTGCAAGACAGAAGGGCTGCTAGAGAAGGTCTTCTAAAGTCCGCTCAGGAAGATAATGTAGCAGACATGGATGACGAGGCTGCTGATGAGGTTGCCGACGAGGCTGCCGATGAGACTCACGCTAATCCTCTAAAGGATGCTTTAGCTGCAAAAATGAAAGAAGCGCATGAGTCTGATGCGAGAGAGGCCTATAGAGTTAAGCTAAGAAGAGCTTATGATGTTGGTCTTGACATGCAGAGAAAGGGTCTTCTTCCAACCACAAAGACTGCTCTCGACAAGCAGGTTGATGAGATCATGGACTTTGATGATAGAGCCTTTGAGTCATTCAAGAGAAGCATTGCAAGTGCTAGACCAGTAAGAAACATGAAGATTGCATCAGATCTTGGTGGAGTAAACATTGGTGTTGAGGATGATTCTGCTTCCAACAGCACAGCTACTGCTTTAACTGCCGATTCGCTTTCATCCCTATGGGATTAATCGGAGGTAATAATGCATAGTTTAAACAATAATGGAGATAGTCTAGCCCAAGAGTTCGCAAGAATTCTTGGAGCTAATCTTGAGCCAAAAATAAGCAAGAAAGCATCCATGGAAGAGGTCAGCGAAGCTGATGTTCAAGAGTCAATGGCTAGTGATGTAGAGCTAGAGGATGATATCGCTGATATGCTAATTGAAACCTCAGATGAGGGTGTTAGCATGGCGTCAGATTCAATTGATGATGATGTTGCTGAGCTGGATGCTTATGACAACCTAAGTGATAAGCATGCAAAAATCATGGATGGTCTGAGCAAAATTGCATCAAGCTTAAGAAGCAAAAACGAAGGATTTGCAGCAGATGTTGTTGAGGCAACTGCCTTAAGCATTGTTGATGATTTTAGAAAAGAGGCTCAGAGCAAAGCTGCAGTATGTAGTGAGCTTAGCAAAATTGCTAGCGAGCTAGATAGAAGTGGTGATGATCTTTCGGCAGATATAGTTAGAGTTACTCTAGAAAGAGTGAGGAATAACTAAGCACTTGATGTAGTCATATCTGGCTTATTTCAGTATAATAAGGGGAGGAATTTAATTCCTCCCCTTTTTTATTAATAATATATAATCTAATGTC
>RFPC01000134.1 GCA_009926305.1 bacterium | reverse complement strand
GCGGCATCTCGTACAAGGAGTGATGCCGCATCCAGAGCTGTTTGCATGTCAGCAATTTTAAATTGAAGTCCTTGAAAATCAGACAATCGAGAACCGAATGCTTTTCGCTCTTTCATGTACTGAACGGTTTTATCAAGTGCTGAGCGTGAAAGGCCATTGGCACAAGCAGCAATATTAATTCTTCCTCCCGTCAGCCCCCCGTACGCGATCTTTATTCCGTCTCCAAGCTTTCCGAGGAGAGCCTCTTTTGGAATGACCGCTTCTGAGAACGTCAGGGTGGCAATAGGCGAGAGCTCACACCCCATCTTTTTCTCGGGCGAACCGATAGTCAGTCCTTGCTGGTCTTCTTGAATCAAGAGCGCCGCAATCCCTTCTTTCCCCTGTGTGCCCTGCAATCGAGCAAACACGAGATAGAGGGAAGCCGCTCCAGCACTCGTAATCCAACACTTCTCGCCGTTGAGTATGAATGCTGAACCATCTGGAGTTTCAGTCAGCGTCGCAGAGAGGTTACTTGCATCTGAGCCGGCGTCCGATTCGCTGAGCGCGAATGCCCCAAGCCACTCTCCACTGGCAAGTTTCGGTAATATTGCCTGTTGCTGTTCGGGCGAGCCGAATTTTTCTATGAGCCCACTGACCATGCCATGCACTGAGATGAATATCGCTGGACCGAGGTTCTGAGTTGATATCAGGTCGTACACCGCTGCTTGGAGCCGAGCCCCTCCCTTTATCCCTCCGAAATCCTCACTGATAGAAAGCCCCGTTAATCCAAGCTCAGCTAACGAGCGAAGCACCCCATGAGGAAACGCTGTTTTGCTTTTGAGCGCCTCTAAACAGAGCTTCGTCAGCTCTTCTCGACATAGGTTCTGGACTGGTGAAATGAGCTCCTGCTCTGTTCTATCGAGGGAATATGGATTTTTCACTTTATTCTATACCACCGTTTGTTTTTAAGATTCGAAAGGTACGAATCTCACTGTGTAACCCCGTAACGTTTTTGTCTTTAGAGAAGACGGAGTTTGTTGCATACTCTAGCCGAATTCTAGCGGACTCAGACGGTTTTGTCTCGTTTTGCTTGTCTAGAAATGAGTGATTGGCTCGAAAGGCTGCTCTTAATTTTTAGGGAAAGAGAAACGAGCGTATGTTTAGCGTGGTCATGAGTGGCCCCGCGTTGAGGTTCGGTGTCGCATGTTATGCGCAGCATCGAAGTGGGGATACTCTACTTCGATACTCCATGGCGTTGATACCCCGAAGTACTAAAGAAGAGAAACGAAGCGAGAGGCCGTTTAGGAGTGTGTTGCGTAAGCAAGTTTGTCAGGCACTGTTATGACGCTGGGGAGAGTCTCGGTATTCATAAAAAGTTACAAACTTCTCTTTTTTTGCGAAGCAACTCCTGAACAGCATCTGTTTTGAGCTGAGACGCTATACTTGTTGTTCTAATGGAGGCTAAGAAGCTCATGCGTAAGCTAACAGTATTGGCATCGTTGCTACTTCTTCTTCCAGCAGTATCTCAGGCGAAGAGTCTTGAGGACCTACTGGTTGAAAAGGGAGTAATTACAAAGAGTGAGGCGCGAGGAGCGCATCATGAAGGTGGAGCGAAGGTTTATTGGAGAAACGGGTCACGACTCGATTTCGCTGATACTGGATTCTCTACTTCAATTTATACGAAGTTCCAGACTCGTTACACATTTACGGATGTGGATAACGATGTAGCACCTGGTGCTTCTAATGTGTCGGGGTTCTCAGTACAAACAGCTCGTTTAGGCGTGGCTGGGTCAGTGCTGCATGAAGAATTCGAATACAACGTGGAATTCGAATTGGGTCGTGGCGAACCAGGACTTAACAACGGGGGTGCTACTCTCCTTGATGCATACATGACTTGGAATGCATGTGATTGGGGTGGAGTTCAGATGGGTCAATTCCGTCCTGATATCTCTCGTGGATTTTCAACTCGCGTCGAAAACTTGCAGTTTGCAGACCGTTCGGTTGTGAGTGACTTCTACTCAATCCAGAGAAACCAAGGGGTGCGCGCTGATGTTGCACTTAACGATGATTGGCAATTTGCTGCAGCTCTTTTTAACGGGAACAGCACAAATGAAGGCCTGAACGGAAATGGTACTGACAATAACCACCTTATGGTTGTTTCTCTAAGAGGAAACCTCATGGGTGACATGGATCCATTCGTTGAAGGTGATATCGGAAATACTGAAGATATGGCGGTTAACGTTGGAGTAGCGGCTGGTTTCGGTGAGAACGAGCTTGCGTTCGTTGGCGCTACAGTTGATGAGTTCGTACTGAGCGCTGACCTGAACGTAAAGCAGGGTGGAATGAGTTTCCATGCTGAATACTTCACTCTTGAGCACGACCTTGGCGGTGGTGCAGACCTTTCTTCAGACGGGTTCTACGCTCAGCTCGGTTACTTCCTCGAGCCAAAGGAGTGGGAACTTGCTCTGCGATACGGGTACATCGATTGTGATAACGGAGCTGCTATCGGAAACGATATCCAGGGTGGACTTGGAAACAGCGTAAACGTTTGTAACGACGGAACTGCTGTTGCTGACGATGTTAACGAGGTGAACCTTGGGTTGAACTACTACTGGTGGAAAAACCACATGAAGGCTCAGCTCGGGTACTCCATGCTTGATAAGGACTTAGCTGCTCCTATTAACGGAGAAGATGATGAGATTGAAACTCGTTGGATTCTTCAGTTAAGCAGCTACTTCTAAGTCGATGCTTAAAAGAGGGAGTGCATGTATATGCGCTCCCTCTTCGAGAAAAGCCTGATCCTCAAGGGTCAGGCTTTTTTTTGCTTACTTTTTGACAATCTCGTCCAAGGTCATCTCATGAAGGGGTATCTCAGAAAGGGTGGCCTGAAGCTCTGCGCCAATGACACTTAAAGCATGGAGGCTGGGTAAGGCTTGTTGAAGTGCTTCACCTAAAAGTCTGAGATACGAATTCATCTCGCCTCCTGCTCCCATCTGCTGTGTTTCTTCTTGACTGTTTTCAATGAGCCGTTCAAGAAGCATGATTGGGTTCACCCAGATGAGGGTATGCTCCAGGGCAGAGAGTGATTTTCCAGTTTGCCAGAGGGCCCGATTCCGGATCTGCTCATACTGGAACCAGAATGGGTAGTCGTCTGGTTGATTCTCACCGAATGATAAAAATCCGCGCTTACACAGTCGTTCTTCAAATGGGCGGAGAAAAGAGCCGTCTATGAACCGCGAATTTCGGATAGTTGGATTCTCTACGGCAGAGTTGTGCATTTCTGAGCATGCACGCACATTTTGCCCATCGGTGAGAGAGAACAGTAGATTCATAACTGACTGTATTTATTGATGCTATAACAATTTCGACTTCCCGCCGTACGAAGAGCTGCAAAAGGCATGCTGACATTTTTGGAGTATCTCGATTCACTTGGGCATTTCAGGAGAAAGCTATTGGGGGATACGTTCGACAGCTCTATAGTGAAGGGAGTTTTATGCCGAAGGAAATGAAAAGCATGAGTGAAATAACTGTCTTCCATAAAATATTGGCTGGTGAGATACCGGCAGACAAAGTGTATGAGGACGAGCGTTGTATTGTCATTCGAGACATACAGCCTCAGGCACCGGTGCACCTCCTCTGCATTCCGAAAGAGTTTATTCGAGACGTGAGTTCTATAAGTCAGGAAACTGACCCCGCGTTACTTGGACATCTTTTATTTGTCGCTTCACAGGTAGCGAGAAATGAGGGGATCGAATCCTCCGGGTATCGTTTAATTTTTAACTGTGGGGAAGATAGTGGCCAAGAGGTGCCTTATCTTCATCTTCATATTATTGGTGGAAAGAAACTCCCTTCACTCGGATAGCATGCTGATGATGAAGGAGAAGAGATAAAAAGGGGCAATGCATATGAGCTGGCTTGATGGCACACGAATCATGCCGTTTCTGGAGACCGACCCGTCGCAGGAGGTGCGCAACCAGATTGCCCGCAAC
>RFPC01000133.1 GCA_009926305.1 bacterium | reverse complement strand
GTCCAGACGATGAAGACAATCGTCCAGACCCGAGGTATGTTCAACAGGCACTCAGAGATGATAACGGCGACCCAACTCAGGCTGGAGCCAACAGACTCGAGTGCCAACTTCCGACTACGACATTTGATTCTATTCCAGAATGTTTTCAAAGAACACTCTGGGATTATGTCTATCACTTTGTAAGCGAAGATCCTGATCTTAGTGTTCCTTCCTCCGTAGAGCGGAATTCAAGGAAGTGGACATGGAGTGACGAAAAGAGCCTCTATTTTGGAAACATTATCTATACCGAGTTTAAAAACTCACAACAGGATCTTTTGGCAGCTTCTAATTCGTCGCCACAACTTGCAAATGCGATTAAAAGGAGGGAGCAAGAGCTTCCTCCAAGTACTCGTTGGGTGAATTTTTGGGGGCCGAATGCCCCTACGAATTTTCCGCTGGGAGGGCACTGGACGCCCCTAAAGGGAGTTGAGCTCCTTCGAGCAATATTCCTTCAGGATTACTACGGCGCTCTCTACACGTTAAGCTTTAAGATGTGTGAACATTCAGCTTCTTCGGCGAAACGATATAACCTCCTTCAACCCGAAGTGCCCATTATGGGAGGCTCCTATCGATGCCGTATGGCAAATTGGTTCTGTTTCGGTCCCAGGGCTAGGTGTTGGTTCTATGACTGGATGTGAGGTTAATGGTGGAGGAGCAATCTTGCCACTTGTTAGTGTACTTGGGGGTGCAGGAAGTTTTGGTGGAACGGACTACCAATATCTTTGGCCATCAAGGCAACAGATGAATACATTATTGATTGGCAGCTTGGACTGGCAGTTGGACTGGCAGCCGAGAAGATTTTATGAGAACCAAGAGAATAACGGTCCTGCACTTCCATCTCTGAAAGAGCTTCGAGGGCACCTTCAACTTAATAAGCTGGAGGCATTGATGCTTCGCGATATTCTCCTAGAAGAAATTCCGCAGGATCCGGCGTCAGGAGCGTACCAATGTGATGAGTTATTTCAGCTCATATCGCTCGGTGAGATTATGGATTTTTCTGCTCCAATCGACATGCCTGATCCTATTACAGCACCGTGGGCACTAGCCTTCGGTTCAGACTATCGGGAGCCAAAGTCGAAGGAGTGGCCACTGATATCGAGTGTGAATGATACACCAATTACAGAGAGAAAAAAGCTTTTTTACGAATACGCACAAACTCTTGCGAAGAGTAAAGCGATTCAGGTTGTCATGAAGCATTATGCTTCACTTCATGCGCAGCCAGATGCTGCAAGGGAGTGGCCTGAGAAGTTTGCTGCTGCAGAAAAGCTCGTCCGAGCACAGCTTTCTGGTGGCGGATCAGTAGCAGGAGCGAGCACACAAATCTCGCTTCTTCGACTGGAGTTGATTGCCCTGAAAGAAAAATTCAGAGATCTCCATGAAGAGTTACAGAGCTCTTCTGCACGATTCTCAGATAAGGCAGGTAGGCGAAAGCAAGTGGGAGCAGGTGCAGCGGGAAGTAACTAGAAATTTTAGTAAGGGCTAATTGATGAGGTTGTGTTCGATGGTTTTTGATGTAGAGGAAGAGGCATGAATCTTTTTGAGTTTTTTCAATTAGGTGCTGCCTCACTTGATTTCTTTATACAGTCCTCAATTTTACCGGGAGGTTCGGGAGATTGTGAGGACTGGATTCTCTTTGGTTCAGCGTTTAACGCCATAACTGCTGCGTGGGCAACCCTTGGTTATTACGCTCAAGCTGACGTTTTATATTATATCAACGCAGGATGGCAAAAGTTCGCTATTTTACTTTATGTCGGGGCAGGTATAGCAGTAATTGCCTCTATCGCGTTTGGACAAACACCAAAGATGTGGGCTTGGTTTCTTATAGGTCCAGCAGTTTTTTACTGGCTCATTGATACTCGTCAACCAGCAGATGGAGTGGCTTGGATGGTTGGGGCCTACATGCAAGACCAAAACGAAGTCTGGAAGCAGGCAGAGGCTGGCGCGGTAAACTCAGGGATAGTGAGAAGAGGAAACCTGAGTTTCAACGCAAGAGGGCCATCGGCTCCTGTGGAGGTCTCGACTCCTTTTTTAATGTTGGATTCGATTGTAAGCGATACGGTGAGGCAACTCTCAAGTTGGACGGGAGCGCTCTCACAGGTAAATCCATATGAGAATATAGCGCCTTCGAGTACCGAGACAAGCGTTGCACTTCAAAGTGATGCGCCTGGTTATTACTTTGGCGAAGAGTTGAGTTCAGAGGAGCAATGCGGTGCTGATAAAGTACATTTTTCAGCAGTTTCAGATAAGAAGTGGCAGTACCTGAATTCAGTCACACAGGCTGAGCTGACAAATACTGATGCAAGAGATGCGTTTGCTCGTTTTATGGCAAGCGAATGTGGAGGAAACCTGAGCAGTGTAATTGACTTTACAAAGTATGCAAAAGCAATGAATTTTAAAGACCGTGATTTACCTGATAGTGCTATTTTTAGAGGCAATTTCAACAGCCCCTTCTCTTCTGTGGAGTCAGAATATGCGCAACTTCGACTTGAGCTTGGAAAGCAGCAGGTTCCAACTCCTCTTACCCTAAAAAGATTACTCGAAGAGTCTATTCAGCAAACTCAAAGTAGTGAAGGAAGTAGTTTTCTGCGGTCAGTTGAGTGGGATCCTACTACTGCTTCTACTGGTAGTGGGCTGGATCAGTGCGGTCAAACGCAGGATGCACAGGTCGTAAAGAGTGTCCTTTCGAGAGATCTTATTACGTGTGATGCGTATCTTTATATGTTGCTTCTTTATTTTCGGTATGAGGCAGCGCTTATTTTTTCTCAAACGTTTCAGTCATCTGGTCCTAGTGGTTGGTTCCCCCATGATTTAACCTACAATATGCTCTATGGGTGGGATATTCCATACGATGAACCTACTTCCAATGGCCCTGCTCTTCCTTGTCCTGCGGGTAATGGGATGTCGATTCAAAGTCAATACCAGTTCGTTTATAACTTAATTCTCGCCCATCTTTTTCGGAATGAGCTAAACCGTTTGCCTGAGCTCGTCACTGTTGGGAAAGATAAAACACAAGCTATCATGGATGACTCCCAGCTCTATAATGCAACTATTGGAAGTACTTCAAAGGCAGCTGAAGTCTATACATGGTCTCTCATGATCCCCTATGTTCAGGGGATACTCCTCTATCTTTTATCGATGGCATTCCCAATCGTCTGTATGTTGATGCTGGTACCTTCATGGATGAAGATTATTGTGACGTGGGCATCTTTCTTTGTATGGGTGAAGCTTTGGGACCTTGGCTTTGCATTTGTCGCAACGCTAGAACGGACTTTGTGGGCTCAGATGGCAAATTCAAACGCGAGTCGAGAGGTGAATGGACGAATTTTAGAGATGAGTGACTATGGAGGTTTTACTACTACTGATTGCAAATATAACGGCGATCAGTTGTATCCCTACCCTGACCCTGGGTGTACTGAAACCCCCATTGTATATCTAACTGAAGCACCGGGGTGGTGTGGTACGGAACCATTGGATTGCCTGAATATTTTTGCCCAAGATGTAAACTCCGGGAATGGATTTGCTAGTGGAGCATTTGATGCCAGTGTAAGAATATTTGATCTTGCATTAGTGGCAGGGGCTGCTTTGGACTTTGACCTTGCGAATGGTTACTACATCTACATTATGTCAGCTCTTTACTTCGCGGTGCCAGCCGTTACTGGTCAGATGGTGCTTGGGGCAAAGTCAGGTATGGCTGGAATGGTTGATAAGATCGCTGGAGATCCTGCAGGGAAGGCAGGGAATGCAGCTGGACTATCTTTTACTGGTAACGAGACCGCTCGAGTAAAACAAAATGCCGCAACGGTAAGCCAAGAATCAAAAGCGAAAGGGTACCGGGAGAGTGGGCTTGTTGATAAGGCTCTTGGTCAACAGAATCAGGCCGCAGAGCATGGACGTTTGGCCGCAGTTCACGGACAGATTGCTGAAGGTGAAAATAGGAGGGCTCAGGCGATAGCGTCGGGGAATGAATATAGAAGAGCCGCTCAACAACCCGGACACATTCTTACTAAAACTGTGATGGGGTTAAATTATGATTGGACGGGAAGGGCATGGGGAGGAAATTCATCTGGCGGAGAATACACCGTATCGGGCAAAGG
>RFPC01000132.1 GCA_009926305.1 bacterium | reverse complement strand
TAATTCCATTTTTAAGAAAGTAGGAGATGTCAAAGTTGCACCAGAGTTTGACAAGCTTGATTCGGAGCAGGAAATTGCAGTTGTATTAAAGCTTGCAGCCTATCAGGAAGTTGTCCAAGTGTGTGCTGAACAGTTAAAGGCCTCCCCGCTTTGTGCGTATCTTTTTGAGTTGAGTAAGTTGTTTAATAGTTTTTATGCTGCTTGCCGTATCGGGGATGAGCCAGACCAGGGATTAAAAGCTGCCCGGATGAATCTGTGTCGTTCAGTCTATTTCACCCTTGAGCAGGGGCTCACACTGCTCGGAATAGAGATTCCAGAGAGGATGTAGGTATTTTTATGAGAGGTTCACAACCTGCTCATGATCAGCATTCCAATCTCACGTGATTTCAAACTCTTATGATACTTTTGATACTTCCCTTACAACTTCTTCCATAACTCCACTGTGTAGTGTTGTCGGCAATAATCTATTGGTGTTACGCAAGGGATGAGCAGCAACCAAATGGAGGTTTTTTACCATGTGTTACGTTAGGTCAATTTTGATTTCTCTCGCTATTATATCATTAGCAGCTTGCACGAAGTCTGAAGGGGGACAAGAAAACCGTTCAGGGTGTAGCGACTTAAATCTCAGAGTATTTAATGGGGAGCAATGTTCAGTATCGAGTAGTCCAGTGGTGTCGCTTACCCTGAAAGGAGAAGAAGGACAGACGGTAGGAACGTGTAGTGGAACATTAATCACTCGAAATGACGTACTGACTGCAGCGCATTGCCTTGTTTCTGATGAAGTGATTATAACCGCGGTTGAAGTGTTTACGAATGGAGCTGTTCAAGATGCACAGTCCGCGTATGTTCATCCTCGGTATGATAATTCGGCGGGGAGCCCTTTTGATATTGGGATAGTCAGTGTTGCCAATGATTTTCCGGTAGCGCCTATGGCACTTCTTCTGAGCAGCACAGTTGAGGTTGGACAGAAAGCCACTGTATATGGATATGGGCTCAATGGAGAGTTTTCACAGATACGGGATAGACTTGATCTTCGGGCTGCTCGTGTTGAGATAACTGGAGTCTCAGCGGGATTCATCCAGTCTCAAGCAGATAAGACGAACACAAGTGTTTGTCCTGGTGATTCTGGAGGAGCAATGGCGGTAGTTGAAAATGATCGATTATCCCTAGTAGGGGTTACGAGTCTTGGAGTGTTGGACCCGTCACAGCCATGCCGTGGCACTCTGGCCTCTGCATTTATTAATATGTCTAATGCTGCAAATTTCAACTTTGTATTCGATAAAGTTCCTGATGCAGCCGTGAGATAATCAAGAAGATTATTTGATTTTCATGAGATAGTGTCGGGCACTGACGACATCTCCGAAGCGATGCTTGGTATTGCAATCCGCATGGTAGGATTGTTTTAGGAGGCTAAGCCAGTGCTCTTTGTTACAGATGTATTTTGAATCCAAAGTTTGCTGCAAAACCGCTTACGTTTACATCATCAAATAGTGTTCGTTCACTTCCCAGTTCGGCGATACGATATTGGGCCTCGCCAAAAAGTCGAAAAGTCTTGTTCAAGCCATATTCAAGTCCGGCTCCGAAGTACCCGCCGAAATCATCATCAATATCGACTTGCTCTCCATCGACGAGCATGTAGGAAATCCCGGCAAGGAGGTAGGGATTAAAGTCATTATCTGGCTCTAAGTGAATTTGTAATCCAAGATCAACGGGTATGAGTTCAAACGACTCATCATTATCTTGATCATTCTCTTCAAAGAAATACACCCGTCCATCAAGGCGGAGATAGTCTGTAATCATTGGGAGGCTGACCCCAGCGCCGTATCCGAAAGTCCGTTCGGTATCGCTAGGCTCCCACATACTTCCCATAATATAGAGGTCTAATCCAAGACAGAGCGCAGGGCTTAAGAACAAGAAGAATAGCGTTGATTGAAGACATCTGACCATAAGTGTTCCTCCGACGTAGGTTCAAACTAGCTGCTCGGTCGATTCGCCGCAAGACAACTTCCCGAGCACTATTTCTCGGACGGTGCCTAGCCTAACATACCATCCTTAAAAGCTCGATTTATCGACTTTTATCCGAGGAGGTGGCTGGGAATCATCTTCAGGTGGGCGGACTGTAATAGAGAATCCTTCTTGCCCTGCGTTTCGTGACTGAGAGGGCGAGCAGCCTTCATATCTGCGGTGGTGACTCATCGCATAAGTATTTTGATAGGGAGAGGGGAAAGGAGTCGGTGTATTGTGAGACCTTGCTCATACAAGAGCACTGAGGGAGAAGTATATGCTTCGAGCAACAGAGGTACAGGCACTATGACGCATGAATGTTGCCATGAAGAAAGGGAATCTTTCTCCTTTGATCGTCGTCTGAAGATCACCGTACTCCTTTTCACGAGTATTTTACTTTGCTCATTTTTACCTATTCCGATACTCCAGCCGCTCCATGAGAGTCTTCTTTCTTATTTAGCCAAGATTTGGTGGGCAGTTTTGCTTGGATTATTGCTGGGAGGAGTAATCGACTACTTTGTGCCTGAGGGGTTTGTAGCGAAGTATTTAGGACAAAAATCCCTCAAATCGCTGCTTTATGCTGTGGTTTCTGGATTCCTTTTATCGACGTGTTCTCATGGTATTCTGGCGCTTGTGATTCAACTGCATAAGAAGGGAGCGAGTAATGCAGCGATAGTGGCGGTTTTGCTTGCGGCTCCGTGGGCGAATCTTCCGATTACTTTTTTATTGATTGGATTTTTTGGCTGGAAGTCTTTGTTATTCATCGGCGCTGCTATGTTGATAGCGATGATAACGGGGCTCATTTTTTTAGCGCTTGAGCAGTTTGGGCTGATAGAGGAGTCGCCTATTGCTGTCGAGCTTGAGGACTATTCTTGGGATCGGATCAGGCATTTCGACCTGAAGCGCAGCGTCAGGGGAGTACTCTCTGGAATCGTGTCCTTATCGAATATGGTGCTGTGGTGGATTCTGATAGGATTTCTGTTTGCTGCATTTATCGGAGCCTATGTTCCCAGTCACATCTTTATGACGTATTTTGGACCATCGTTTGGTGGCCTCCTACTAACGCTCCTCGCGGCTACGTTCATTGAAGTATGTAGTGAGGGGAGCGCTCCAATCGCTTTTGAAATCTTCCAGCAAGTTGGAACGCTCGGAAACCCATTTGTCTTTTTAATGGCTGGGGTTGTTACTGATTATACTGAGATAGGTCTTTTATGGGTAAATATTGGTTGGCGTGTTGCATTATTTCTTCCTCTCGTTACTGTTCCCCAGGTGCTCGTGGTCGGGTATCTCCTGAACCAGTTTCCTTAGCCTACCCTCACCCCCCGAAGGGAGTGTTCACAGGTTAGTTTATTTGTGGTCGAATAGTGAACGTGGAGGAGAAGAAAGAGAAAGAGGGGAGGGGTTACGTAGTGATCTCTCGACGCATAGCGACTCGGTTTCTCAGTCCTGCCGCCTCTTCTTGACGCAAGATCTCCCGTAATTCGACTCCCATCTCAGAATCATTGAGTGAGTTAAATTCGTATTTTTGATAGAAGCGCTTGTTCCATGGTAGGTGTTTGAATGTTGTTAGAGTGATATGGGAGAAGTTTCGCTCACTGGCAATATTGAACACATGCTCGAGTAGGCTCCCTCCCAGGCCTTTGCGGGCATGAGCTGGATGAATATCCATTTCTTTAATATGGAAGTTTCCGTCGACGAGCTCTGCCAGTAAAAAGCCTACTGGAATGTTCGTTTGATGAACCACTGCCCATAGGAGCCCATTTGCCTGAGCATCCCGAAAAATAGCTTCAGGGTTTGGTGTCGATCGCAGTGGTTCTGGGAGATCTTCTTCTGCAAACACCTGAGCACATCTATGCTCAATTTCTGGAAAGAGAGGGCAGTGCTCTGGCTCTGCAGTTACAATTCGATATTCCATTTGGATCGCCCCAGTATTCAAGTACTCCAGTATTCAAGTACCACCATCTTTTTTCACTGTACTATCTGACTTTATCCTTGGCGAGCGAGAAGCGCTCTTGTTGCCTTAGCGTTATTTGAGAGCCGCTCGGGAACGAGCTAACCCCCTGACTTTTGGTTGCACGAGAAGAACTCTAACCATGACTATTTTGGGGAGTGTTAATCGGAGAATGTCGTCCCATCGGTTCGTCATCCAATGAAAAAAAGATGGTGGTAC
>RFPC01000131.1 GCA_009926305.1 bacterium | reverse complement strand
CGGAAACTATCACATTTACCCCCTCCGAAGGGGAGTCTTCTATTTCGTTTAAAGAAAACTTAGGAAAAACTCAAACTATGGCTAGGAAAAAAACCAAAACAGAAACTCCTGCTTCGGTGATCGAACACTCCGAAGGGGGAATGACTGTTAATATTAACATTGGTGGCGGAGGTACTTCCGGCGCTAATGTCTATGATGATAGCGGAAATAAGATCTCTGAGACTGGCGCTCCTGCAGAATATGACATGGATTATGGCATGGATGCAGAAATGCCTGCTGAGGATCCTATGATGAGCATGGCTGATGAGCCTCCCACCGACGATGCTGATAGCACCGATACTGACGGTGATGGAACTCCTGATGCGATGGATTCTGATGATGATGGCGATGGAACTCCTGATGCCATGGACTCAGATACTGACCGAAGGTGGAGATATGCCCGAGGCTGGTGCTGATACACCGGCTGAGCCTGCAGAAGAAGGCGGAGATGAAGGTCCTGAAATGGAAACCGATGATGTATCGGGTGATATGGAAGGCGATGATCAAAAGATCGCTCAACTCGCTTCAGAATACGAAATTGATGAGTTAATTAAGGCTCTAGCTCTAAAAACAGATGCTGCTTCCATGATGGAAGGTGGAGATATGTCCTATGGCGAAATGCCTGAAGGACTCAAGAAGGCACTCGAAGCCAAAAAAGAAGGCGGAGAGAAAGAAGGGACAGAGGAAGATGAAGAAAAGGAATCTGAAGATATGGGCGAAACAGTGAAGGAAGGTGAAAAGCCTTCTGAGGCTGAGCATCCCACATCCGAAGAGGTAAAGGGTGCTGAAGAGCCCAAGGGAGAGCAAACCTACGCCGAGGAGGAGGCCGAGGAAGAGACTGAGGTTTCTGATAACGGAGAGGGATGCAAGAGCTACGAAGAGGATAAAGAAGAAGAGGAAGAAGAAAAGAGCGATATGGCGGAAGAGACCTCACCAGAAGAGGCTACAGGAACTCTGGATCATAGCGAGTCTGCTATGGGAGTTCAGAGCGATTTACAAGCTCGGGTAGCCGAATTGGAAGAAGAACTTTCCAGACAGAAGAAGTTGATGAGAGAGAAGGAAATCTCTGATTTCTGTGAGACTCTCTACGAGAATGGTAAGCTTACTCAGCAAATCGTTCCTAAGACCGACCTTGTACGTTTTATGGAAACTCTTAATAATAAGAATTCCGTAAACTTCTCGGAGTCCGGTAAGACTTCACAATTTGATTTCTTTAGAAATGTCCTTGAGAACCTACCCTCAATGGTCAGCTTTGAAGAATTCGCGACCCAGGCTTCAGCTCCAGCAGCTAAGAAGTCAATCTCACCTTCAGCTGATGGTTACATTTACGACCCCTCAACCGCGGATCTCCACGTTCAAGCGTTGGAGTATGCCGAGAGCAAAGGCGTTGAATACACCGTAGCTTTGAAGGCTATTATTTCAGATAACTCATAAGGAGTAAACTAAAATGGCAACTGACCCACGTTACATGTCTTTTGACCACCAGTACGTTGAAACTGTGCAGACAACAGCCGCTGTTGAAGCTCACAGATTCGTAACTCGTGGTGGTGCTTATCCTTCCGCCGGTGCTTATGCCGCTGGTGTTAGTGTTTATGCAGCCCCTGGCCAAGGTGAACTCACCGCTAAGGGCTATCAGGTTGATGATGGCACCAATGCCGTCTATGAAGGTCAACTCAATCCTTCCACAACCCCATTCAAGACCAGCGTATTCCCATACCAAGGTCTTCTTTCAATTGTTACCTCCGGTATTGCTATCGTTGAGGTAGATTCAACCGCTACTTTCGCTATTGATGATGCTGTTGTTGCCAACGCCACTGGCCAGGCTAATGACGGCGGACAAGGCGTGGTTCTTGGTCGTGCCCTCGATGCTATCACATCTGCTGGCGCTGGTCAATATATCCGCGTTAAGCTCGGTAACGAAGCTGGTGCTTGATAGATACTTAAAGGAGAGTAATTAACTATGATGAATCTAGATCAGGTACGCGTAATTGACCCTATTCTTACGCAACTCGCTCAAGGCTACAAGAACGCTGAAGGCGTAGCTACATTCTTTGCTCCCTCGGTATCTATGAATACCAGAGCTGGACGCACACTCGTTTTTGGTAAGGAGGCTTTTGCGGCTCAGTCGTTCCTCCGCGCTCCTGGAACTAACATCCAGAAGATCCAGAACGAATTCGGAACCCGTTCGTTCGCTCTCCGTCAGGAAGCGATCAGCTGGGAAATCGCCGAAGAAGTCGCTGCTGAAGCCAAGAACGGCGCTGCCCAAATTGACCTTCGTCAGTTTGCTGCTAAGGACGCCGCCAATCGCCTCATGCAGTCCTGGGAAGTTCAGGTTGCTGATATCGTAACCGATTCCACCCAGTATGAGTCCGGCAACGTTCTCGATCTCTCCTCCTACAATGGTGGTGCTGATCAGTTCAACAGCCCAACCGCTGACGTTGAGGTCCTCATGGACGACGCCAAGGAGCAAGTTCGCTCACAAATCGGCGTTTATCCTAACAAGATGGTTATCTCACCTGACGCCTTTAACGCCCTCAAGCGTAACAAGAGAATTCGCGACTTCATGCAGCGCGGCGTTCTCATCGACGAGAAGACTCTTGCTCAGATCTTCGGTCTTGATGAGATCCGTGTAGCACGTCGTCTTAAGCTTGCTGCTGATGGCACCCTTGAGAATATCTACAACAACGTTGCTGTTCTCTTCTACCATCCTTCAGGAGCTACCGATGGCTTCATGCCTGCTCTTGATGCCAACTATGGTAACCCTGCTTTCGCCTACACCTACACTCTCAGTGGCTATCCTATCGCCACTCCTGAGCGCTTCAACATTGAGCGCAGAGTGTTCACCGGCGACATCCTCGTTGAGCGTAGCTTCGAGCTCGTCGGCATGGGTGAAAATGGCAAGTGTGGTTCTGGCTTCATCTTCAACAACCCTGTTGCCTGAGCCTAATCACTATAAATTCCTTGAGGCCTTCGGGCCTCTTTTTTTATGTGTTCGGGGATAATAGATGGTCTATTCTTGCCTTAAGATCATGAAGTTTTGCGATATTCCTCTCATAAATTCTCTTATTATCATTATCAAAGTGACCAAATAGGTCCTCTAATGTAACTTCGAGATGGATCGTTGAATCAAAATACTCCTCGAGTTTACTGCTCATCTCCCTTATAATTCTTGGATCTCCCTTATGGATGTCTGCCACTACCTTCTCTAGGTAGCTTACTGTCTTCTTAATTACAAACGTATCGCTTCTTATGTCCCTACTAAGGGCTAAATCAAGGGACGTAAGATAGGCGCTATATAGGCTCATATCCCACAATTATATCATAGTTTAAAGTTCTAGTAGGAATAGACTTAAATTATGCCGAATTCTCCTTATCCAGATAAGTTTGGAGTAGCGGATAATTGTAATCCGGCAACTGTGGATTACTTTATTGAGGTGTTTGGGTATCAAGAGGCCGTAGAGTTATCAAATATTGATAATCCTACCGGTAACAATATTAATTTTGATAAGATCCAAATTGCACTCAATGATGCTGCAACATTAATCAATAACTATATCTTAACGGCTCCGCCTCAGGGCAAGATTCTTATCGCTGGGTCATATCGTCGCACTCAAGCCATCTTAGCAAGATGGTACTTAGATGTTCTTCGTCCTCGCCAACAAGTAATCGATGCTGCTGAGCAAGCTCTTCAGCAATTAGAGTTATGGGCCGCTAAAGCATCTCCTTCTACAGGGCTTAAGTGGCAAGAAGCATATCGCTATTGGAATAGTGCTTGCTCGATGACTAAGAGTTCCTATAGAAGAGGAAGAAGCTTTACTGAAAACTCAACAAATCGCTGGGTACAGATGGAGGGCGGAAACAATCGCTTCTTCCAATTCCCAAGGAAGGAAGCAATGTCTTCACCACGTACATACTCAGAAGCTCTTGACTCAAGTACACTCGGTATTGAAACAACAATGCCAGAATCGACTCTCGGTGTTAATGAGTTGGTAGATGCCCTTGAATCTACAAGAGATCTTTCCGCCTTTACAAATACTTCTGATGCTGTAGATCCACAAGACGGAGATACGCTCAACGCTGTAAATACCACGGAAACTGCCGATGGTACCCTTGATAACTACGACGGATTACAAACAGGAGATACATTCTAATGTCAAATCA
>RFPC01000130.1 GCA_009926305.1 bacterium | reverse complement strand
CATCGTACTTCTGATTCGTCAGCAAAAAATAGCGCCTCTTTACTTACGGGGAAATCATGGCCGCTTTTTACACCCATTCACGTAATCGCCACCTACCAAGTATTGTTAAACTTGGCTGCATTTTTGGCGGCTCTACTGCAGCAATGGGCTGGATATTTTTCGGGTTTTTAAGTTTGACGTTATTGAAAGTCATCCCTGAGATAGATTTTTATTCTCTCTCTGGAGAGAAAATTATGGAGCGCGTCACTGGTACTATAGTTAGCTCAGAAGAAACCAATCTACGGGAAAACGACTCACCAGTTATCCAATATCTCTTCCACTTCACCTACAACGGAGAAAACTATGAGGGAGTATCATATGGCGCAGAGCCGCCTTCTCAGGAAAACCTAATAGTCCTCGTTCCGAGAGATGACCCAGAATACGCAGTGCTCTATGGTTATCGACGAACACTCCTATCGGTGCATCATGCCTTTCTGATTGGTCTTCCTCTTTTCGGACTCTTCTTCATTCGGAAAAGCATACTGCGAGGACTCCATGCAATAAAACTACTGAGGGATGGCCAACTTGCCGAGGGAACATTTCTCCATAAAGAATACTTATGGCCTGACCGCAACCAGACTCCAAATTTTCGCGTCTATTTTGAATTCAAGACCGTCAACGGACAGAAACAGACCATTTCTGAAAAAACGCGGGCAATAAAAAAGCTCAAACAAGATGAGAAACAACTCATACTTTACAGCCCAGATAATCCCAGCGATGGAATGCTTGTTGCTCTGCTGCCAGGTAGCCCAAAAATGACTGATGGTCAGAAAGTGGAAGGCTCTCTCTACAGTGCCCTCTCTCTCACATGGCCAATACTGTCTGTTTTGTTAAATGGTGCACCGTGGTTGATTTGAAATACGATTTCGTCAACTCCGCTCTTGAGAGCTAATCTCTCATCAATCTCAAGTCCCTTCCCACCTCGAGCTATGTCACACCTCTACTCAGTCGATTATGAATACTCTCAAGAAAATGAGAACACTCACCCCGAAAATATAGCATAACACCGTTAACACTGCGCAAATTTAAGCTCATCATTGCCGATAAGATTGTCGAATTAACCATCGTACTTCTGATTCGTCAGCAAAAAATAGCGCCTCTTTACTTACGGGGAAATCATGGCCGCTTTTTACACCCATTCACCTAATCGCTACCTACCAAGTATTGTTAAATTCAGCTGCATTTTTGGCGGTTATTTTTCTCAGGTAGGGATGATATTATTTTGTAGCGGTCTGTTGCTTTCATTTTTGTGGGTGAACCAAATAGATTCTTCTTCCCTGCATGAGCAGATAATCACAGAGAAAGTCCCTGGTGTTATTGCTAGCGCTAAAAAAACAAATTTTTCTAGCAATAACTCAGTCATTTATGAACACCTCTTTGAGTTCACCTATAACGGATTGGTATATGAGGGGGTCTCGTATGCTTCGGAGCCGCTTACAAATGAGAATGTAACTGTGCTCGTCCCTATAGACGAACCAGAGTATGCAATAGTCGAGGGTCATCGCAGGAAGCCTCTGCCCCTAACCCAATCAGTCTTGTTATTCCCCCTCCTTCCGCCACTCCTAGGTCTCATCTTTGTTCTTTGCGGACTACCTCGTGCACGCCGTTCAATGAAACTACTAGCGCACGGACAAGTTGCCGAGGGAACGTTCCTCCGTAAAGAATTAACACTATTCACTTTAATAAGCGGTAGACGCGGTGGAACCGGTAATGGCCGTGTGTATTGTGTCTATTTTGAATTCAAGACCCTAGACGGTCAGACTATGATCATTTCTAAATACACATCCTTACATCAAATGTTCGAAGAGGGGGATAAAGTCCTCATACTCTACAAGCCAGATAACCCCTGGGACGCATTGCCTACTGCTCTGATACCAGGTTGCCCGAAAATTACTGACGATCAAAAAGTGGAGATCAGCCGATCCGGCACTTTATGGCTCGCATGGCCGATACTGTTCAGTTCTACAATTGGTGTTTACATGTTCTTGATAATGGAGCTAAGTGGCTAAATCTCGCCTTAAGAGACCCACTTTAAGTCCCATCGAGTCTAAAAACATGCCATTAAGGCATGTTTTCTCTACGACTCGACTACCTATTCCACCACCACTGATTTGATTTCGAATCGCTCAAAACATAATTGCGATCGTACATGTAAAATGATAACGCCCCTTTCAGGGGCAAGCGCCTTTGCTCAAGCAATACGCTGGGGTAGAAATTATGCCTAGGGCCGGAATCCCAATTTGCTTGCAAATTGCATCGAAACTGCCTTTTCCCTCCGGCGGGGCTGCCGGTTCGATCCCGGCCTGAGATAACGCCCCTCTCAGGGGCAAGCGCCTTTGCTCAAGCAAAGCGCTGGGGTAGAAATTATGCCTAGGGCCGGAATCGAACCGGCACGGTATTGCTACCGAGGGATTTTAAGTCCCTTGTGTCTACCTATTCCACCACCCAGGCACATTGCTAAGCTCTACTTCTAGCACAACTTAGCGATACACCGCAGTTACAAGGGACAGCATCTTCTTTTTCAGTCCCCTCGTCGGCGAAAACACTTCGTGTTTTCTTCTCCCGACGACTACCTATTCCACCACGGAGGGCCGAAAGGAGAGCTCAAATACTCCCAAGATTCGATGGTTCGCTCAAGTCATAATGAGGAGTTTCTTGAATTTTTTCAGCTAGTCTTTCTTTAATTCAAGCTCAGGCGGAAGCTCAACTCGAATATGAACATCTTGTAGCGCTTGAGCCGTTACCTTTGATGGCGCACCCATGAGGAGATCCTCTCCCCCCTGCGCTAACGGAAACATAATCACCTCGCGAATCGTCTCCTCGCCACATAACAACATCACGATCCGCTCTACCCCATGCGCAAAGCCTCCATGCGGTGGCGCTCCATAACGAAACGCTCGGATCATCCCGCCAAACTCCCTGTCCACATCCTCCTTCGAGTAACCAACATTCTCAAACGCTCGATACATAATCTCTGGATTGTGGTTCCGAATCGCTCCACTCCCAAACTCATACCCATTACACACCAAGTCATACTGGTTCGCCTTCACATCCAACGGATGTAACGTCTCTAACGCCTCAAGCCCACCCTGAGGCATAGAGAATGGATTGTGCCCAAACTCTACCTTGCCAGTCTGCTCGTCTAACTCATACAACGGATAATCCGTAATCCAACAAAATCGGTACGCCCCCTCCTCTAGTAAAGAGTAATCCTGCCCTAGTTTGTCTCGTAACCGTCCCAATCCCTTAAGCACTTGCGACTCAGGACCTGCGGCAAAGAACACACTCGTTGTTGAGGTAATACCAAGATACTCCCGAAGACGCTCTAACTCCTCCGGCTCAAAGAACTTCACGATGGAACCCTTCGGCTCGCCATTCCCTTCCGCATAATCAAAAGATAAATACGCAAGCCCCTGCCCCGTCATCTTCTTGAAATACTCTACCGTGTCATCAAAGTACTTTCTTGGTGGCACCTTATCTAACGCAACCGGAATAGCCCGCACAGTGCCGTTTGCTTCAATAGCGGAACGAAAGACCTTAAACGAAGTCTCTTTGAAAACTTCTGACACATCCTGTATCTCTAACGGATTCCGCAGGTCCGGTTTATCAGACCCATACTTCGCCATGACCTCAGCATACGGGATACGCGGGAAAGGTAGTTCCGTCACAACTTCACCCTCCTGCTTGTGCCTTTCAAACAAACGAGACATCAACGCTTCATTCGCTTCTGCTCCACAAAAGACATCTCAATGTCTATCTGATAGAACTCCCCAGGCGAACGATCAGCCCGAGCATCCTCATCCCGAAAACACGGTGCAATCTGAAAATACCGATCAAACCCAGATATCATAATTAACTGTTTGAACTGTTGCGGAGCTTGCGGAAGCGCATAGAACTTCCCCGGATGCCGTCGTGAAGGCACGAGGAAGTCACGTGCTCCCTCAGGAGAGCTACTCGTAAGAATCGGGGTGTGGTATTCTCGGAATCCGAGATCATGCATGATGTCCCTGATGCTTCGAATAATCTCACACCTCTTAACAATATTGTCGTGAAGCTTCTCTCGTCGCAACTCAAGGAAACGCTGCTGAAGACGCATAGCCTCTGGCGCATTATCATCTTCCGCTACTTGAAACGGAAGAACCTCCGAATGGCCCTGCACGGTGTATGCTTC
>RFPC01000129.1 GCA_009926305.1 bacterium | reverse complement strand
TTAAAAAAAGGATCACTATGATCGCGGGGCTCTATGCTGGAATTTGCAAACCTTATGCTGGGAATGCAACGAGCAAAAAGGCGCGTACTACGTTGTGTCTTTTCGGCGGTCGCCAGATAGGCTACTAGAGCGCGAGATAGCTATTGAGCAGCAGAAAGCATTCGTCAAGTTCAGAAAATACGCAGACAAAGTCTTGCGAAAGTCCAATTTAAAAGCATGGAGAGATAGGCAGCGCGTTGAGCCGAGTGAAGTTACGGTTATAGATAATTATCTGACCCAATGGTTCTTAGGTAGGACGCAAACAACGAGCACTTTAGAAAAGTGCATGGTGTACCCAATCCAACTCGTGCTTTTCCCATTTATCTGTCCCGTGATTATCTTGATAGCTATAGTAAGATCAGTGAAAGAGAGTGCTGAAACTCGTCCGGATAAAGCGGAAATAGACGAGATGGTCTCATTCTGGACACAGAGGAAGTTTGCAGATTGGAATTCATTTGCGTTCAAGTGCCTTAATGGGCGATTGCCTCAGCAAGAGAGTCGGGGCGACGTTCGCGCGAAACCTGGAATTAAGTGGTGCGATCTCTGATGGTCTGGTCAAAAGTTGTAAGAGGCTTTGGCAGCTCCCTTACAGCGCAGAAAATCGTGCACTTTTGTACAAGGAGCACGTCAGCACGCTTGCACACTTTCTTGCACACCGGGCGCAGCGGCGCAAAAATCTGCAGAAAAATAGCTATTTTATTTGGTTAAGACTTCTCATAATCCCTTGGTCCTTGGTTCGAATCCAAGCGGGCCCAGTTTTACAAATCAATGAGTTAGGTTTTCATTGATTTGGGCTTTTTACTTCACTGGTGAAGCAATCCCCTGAGAAAAGTTCGAATCCATCAGAAATCAAACACTTACGATCTCAGGCCGCTTCCACACTCCTTGCACACCCGTGATGTTTTGAGGGGCGTTGATTTCATGTCAAATCCCCCCGATTTCTAAGTCTTCCTAGAAGAGAAATGACGGTGGTCTGCACCGCAGAAACGAGGTAGCAGACAAACCCAAGATTGAAGAACACATGATGAATGTGAACGAGCAACGGATGTGCGGTAGTAGTCTCATGCGTGGTCATATCATGCTCGTCCACCCCGATTCCGAGCAGAAGTAAAAGCCCTTTCAACACGGGGCCTGCCAAGCCCAGCAGGGCACCGGCCACGATCCACCTGTTACCTTCGCGCGCCAGTTTCCATGACGCGATGCCTGTTAGAAACGCTGCGACAGCCAGTACCTCGGCGAGAGAAAACATGCGAAACCCATGTGTCGAGATAAGGCTAGCAAGCGCGAGCAGGTACGATCCAATCACCCCAGTGTTCCTAAACGTCTGTGACCCCATACGAGCAAGGCTGCTTGCTGTCGACGGTTCAGTCAAGAGTGATAGAGTCTTAAGGTTAGGAGTCGAAACTATGAAAAGACACTTATTGGCGCTATGGATTGGGCTGTTGTGGGGACCCCCCGCTTTTTCAGCCCCGATGCCCGAGTTTTCTAAGATTTTGTTGCCGGAACCTCTTCGTGGTGCTCAGCCTTCGGTGGCGATAGAGAAGGGCCATGGATTCATTGTCACCGCCCAGCAATCCGATGGCACCCGATCGGCTCTGCATTGGGTAGCGATCAACTTCGAAGGACAGCAAACTTCAACGGGCGTGATTTCTGAAGGCGATGCCCGGTTCGTGAACTGGGCCGATACGCCAGGGATAAACGTTCTCGACAATGGGGATTGGGTTGCATTTTGGCTGGAGCGCCACGACCCAGAGGCTCTAGAGGGCTACGACATCAAGGTCGTCCGATCCATGGATCGTGGTCGAACCTGGTCACAGCCCATCTCGCCGCATCACGATGGCACAAAGACCCAACACGGGTTCGTCTCTCTCGTCCCGGACGGGGGCGATCGGGTTTTGATCGCGTGGTTAGATGGACGATTAGCGGCGGCCACTCCTGGGTCTCATGACTCACATGACCATGAATCCGCACCAATGACTTTACGATCAGCAATACTCGCTCGAGGTAATAAAGTCCTTGAGGAAGCACTCATTGACGATCGAACCTGCAGCTGCTGCCAGACTGATCTGGCAAGGGTTGGAAACACGACGGTACTCGTCTATCGAGACCGGAGTGACGAGGAAATTCGGGATATTTCAATTAGCCAAAGGCTTTCTGCAAATTGGGGCCGCCCTGCGCCTGTCCACGATGATGGTTGGCGCATCGAGGGGTGCCCCGTCAATGGTCCTTCGATAGCCATCAATGGAAAGCGCGGACTTATTTTCTGGCCTACTATGATCAATGACTCCATGGTGCTTCGATACAAGCTGATTGATGAGTTCTCTGCTTCAATTGACCAAATCGATGCCGATACATTGGATTTACCGAAGCTGCCCTCGGGCCGTGTCGATGCGATCCAATGGAAGGATGGCTTTTTAGTCACTTGGGTGAGCCGCGCAAAAGATCGTCCTTCGGTCGACCTCGCCGTAATAGACGCTCGGGGGGCGATAGTTCTTGCGCCGCCAATGGCTGAGCCTCAGCCACGCGGTCGCGCGACCGGGTTTCCTCGAATCGCCAGCGATGGTGTCCGAGCGTTACTCGTATGGCCAGAGTTAGAAAACGGTGTTCCGGTCATCGGGATGACTCTGCTTAACTAACAAGTGTCCCTACCGGTATGGCAAGAGTGGTAGCGACGTCCCCCCAAGAAATTAGTCACGGAACGGTCTACAGTCCTCCCTGAAGCAGGAGGCCGTCCATAGCCTCCCGACATCTCGTGAAGAAATAGATTTTCTTTAGTGTTTTAGTTCAGAGACATCAAACCGAAGAGTCTTTGCAACAAAATCAATTTCCCCTACGGCTAAATTGAGTTTGCCATTTGACACTGAATCGATTGAATAGAGTTTAAAGATCGTCCCGACCTTGACCCAAGAACCTTGGAGGGTGGCGGTAACGACCGTTTCGCCATTCTGTGCCCAAGCAAAACCCGTGAACTCTCCCATATCTGCAAGTTGTTGCGTCATACGACAAGTAAACGCGACCATAAGACCCCGCCTTCCCAGAGAATGAGGCTTGGAAGGTATTACCAGCATCTGAGGTATGAACCGAATCAACTTCCATCTCGGCCTGAAAGAAATCTACTTCTTGCAGATTCTTCACGGCAGCATGACTCGAAACGGACGTGCAAATCAGTGCGATACCTAAAAACTTTGCAATTGATCTCATCTTTTCTTCTCCATAAATAGTGTGGAATGCCGCTTAAAAATTTTTATTCTTCAGAAAAAACCCGGTGACTAACTAGGTAGAGTTTCAAAAAGAATTATTTTTATTCCACTACAGGACGATCGAAAATTGGATTCAATTTCGGTTTTTTTTGGGGCGCGTGTGAAAAAGTTTTTCACTCAGTAACTGTATTATTGCTGCCTTCTTACCATCGTTTTTGCAGCGCAGACCTATAACGACCCATCTGTTTCTGCACGGGTTAGGCTATTAAAGCATGCGCCATAGCAGGGGCTTGCATGGTGAGGGCTTGATGGGGCCGACGGTGGTTGTAAAAGCGGATCCAGTCGGCAACAGCTTGCGAGGTGTTCCGCCCTTATCGGCTCGATCTGTTTCTGCAAGCCCGTCTCACAGAAACCAAAAGTTCGATCGTAGACCGCATACCTTCTTGCGATTGCTAATCCGACTTTATGAGGCCGTCCTCTTTGTAGGCGCCTCGACATTTTCGTGCCTATTTACTCAATCAGCATGCACGAAAACTTCTCTGTCGCTAATTCTCAATAAATGCGTAATTATTGCGATAAATTCACAGATTACGTGCGCTATCTTTGTACTGTTCCCAAGATAAGTGTAATTGGCACGACTATCGATACTGATCCAACAAGTAAAAACTCTTGCCAGCCGAAGTTCAAATTGACATCTCTTTCTCTTTGGGTCATCGCATAAAAAAACTCTACCAAAATACATAACGAAGTTGCATAAGTCGATAATAAAACTGCAAAACCTAGAAATGGCCCGATTTGTGTTGGATCAGCGTAACGGGCTATGGCGCCAAGCAGTCCTGCAGAACTCCAAACGATACTCATTACCAAGGTGTTATAAGCGACTTTCAAAAAGTTGATATTGCCGTTTTTCCCCTTATTAATAACACCAAAAATTACAACGGAAGCGGAAAAAATAATTAAAGCTAGGGGATCAAAATAACTGGCTTCTGGC
>RFPC01000128.1 GCA_009926305.1 bacterium | reverse complement strand
AGTAATGAGCGCAGCCCACTGGATGCTGCCTCTGAGAATCCCCCTACTCCGGCATGAATCCTGTTTGTTCTAGAAAACCATGCTAGTGACTGATCTATGTCTCCTCGAACACCGTATGCAAATGCAAAGATAAGGGAGAATGGTGCTGTGACCGATTCTTCTGCCCGACCTGATTCTCGAAAATAATCACTTAAAATACGTAGCGCTTTTTCAGGGCTATTTAACGCAAGTCTCGCTGCAGCCTCTCGAAGAATCAGCGCATCCTGCTCACCACGGGATGCGGTAGGATTTTTCGCCTGATTATACTTAATGAGCGCATTTCTATAGTGACCAAGAGCAAAAAGCTCATCTCCTTCAAGCAGAGCCATATTCGTCACGGGACGTCCTGAAAGATCTCGGTGATCAACCCAAGACTGCCACGGAAGCCTTTCAGGTCTTCCACCAAAATAAGTATCAGTTGGACTTGGAATTTGGCGAGTTCCAGATGAGACGTTTGGAAACCGTTCTAAACTTGAACGTTGGCGCGGTGCCTTAGACGCAACTCTCGAATTATTCACACAACTCGCCGATGCAAGAAGAAGGAACAGAGAAGACGTCCACATCACTCCGCACTTATAATATCTATTCGCCATGAATCCTCTCTTTATCACCTGTCTTTTCTTTTCTCCAGAAATACCAGTAGAGCGCTTGCGAGCCGATCATAACCCTCGCTATTAAAACTGCAAGTACACGCACCTTACCGCAAAATCCCTGTTGTATAGGTAGGTTCGCCTGTTCAGCAAGAGAGCTCAAGAGATAGAGTCTGTATCTCACTATTTTTATGGATTTTGGGAATAGGAAATACTCCAAAAGCAGTCAAAGAGAGTCTCAGTACTCCAATTTTGCGGTGTGCTTCTGAGAAAAATGTATTAGAGATAAGAACATGAAGAATAATACCTCCTTAAAGTCCTCTCACCTATATTTTCCCTGGCATGTAATAGTAGCGGTTATTGCCGCATGCACCTTTCTCCTCTGTGGTGGTCTCCTCCTTGGTGGTTGCTCAGGGGGAGGCGGTGATAGTGATAGTTCTCCTCCCCTCCAAACAAGCGCATGCGCTCAACTCGGATTGAACACACGAATCATCAATGGCACTGAATGCTCAGAGACCAATTCTCCAATAGTAAAACTGATAATCAATACCAGTGACGGGTTGCAAGGAATCTGCTCTGGAACACTTATTACACCAACGCATGTTCTTACAGCTGCGCACTGCTTCTTCTCCTCAGTAGGCGCTACTACTGTATCGGTAGCAGGACAGACTGTTACTGCTGCACAGATTACAAATCATCCTGCCCTTACGATAGATACCGAAAACTCTCGAATTAACAACGATGCGGCAATCGTTCGGCTTAGCGAACCACTGACTGGAGTTGCTATTTTACCAATCGTCGGGACCCGACAACCAAATCCAGGTGAAACCATATCTATCTTTGGCTATGGAAAAACGGAACTGGACCAACCTGGAACTCTGCGAAGCGGTGAGATGCGAATCAATCAGGTATTAACTACTCATATTCGCGCAAAATATGATGGAGAAGGAAGCAATACCTGTTTCGGAGATTCAGGAGGCCCAGCAGTTCTTAGCTATCTGGATGAATCTGGGCAGGAAGTTGATGGCATTGTAGGAGTTGTCTCTTCTGGAATACTGCCAAGCTGTCAGACTGGTGATGAGACTTTTTTTACGAATATAACATCTCAATCTGTTTTCGATTTTATCACTGCTGTTGTCCCATCTGTTACAGTGCGCTGACCCTTGTTACCCCTATGAAGAGTTCAAAGAAAAGAGCTTCTGAGAAAGAAGACATCAGAAAATGCGTTTCTAGGCCTAGAGGAGTTTCTCTTTTAGCTTCTCAAAAAAGCTCTTCTCTTCCTCAATAGGCAGGTCACCATCTAAAGTACGCAGTTCCTCTAATAGAGCTCTCTGACGCTCTCCTAACTTCTTTGGCACATGAACAACAAATCGAATATGAAGATTCCCTCGCTGCGAGGAGCCAAGCTTTGGCACTCCTTTCTGGCGAAGCGTAAAAACTTTCCCCGATGGTGTTCCCGAAGGAATGCGTATTTTCTCCTTCCCTTCCAAAGTAGGAACTTCGATCTCGGTACCAAGGGTTGCCGCAACATACGTGATGGGAATTTCACAAAAGAGTTCGGACTCATCTCTTTCAAAAATTGGGTGTTCCTTAACGAGTATTTGAACATAAAGATTTCCTGGAGGTCCCCCTTGAGTCCCGGATTCCCCCTCGCCTCGCAACTTCAAGCGCTGCCCATGATCAATTCCAGCCGGCACCTTTACTTTAATCTTTGCTGGTTTTGCTTGGAGTCCTGCACCCTTGCACGTTTCGCATGGCGTCCGAACGATTTCGCCACTCCCCTGACATACGGGACAGGTACGTGCGATTGTAAAAAATCCTTGTTGAACGCCAACCTGTCCCTGTCCACGACACTGCTGACACCGTTCGCGAGTTGTTCCCGGTGCCGTGCCATCCCCCGAGCATGTTCCACAGGTTACATGGCGCTGTATTTCGATCTCTTTTTCAGCACCGAAGATTGCTTCTTCAAAATCTACTTCAAGATTATACTTCAGATCCTGACCGGGATATCCCCGTGACCCCCCTCGGCGAATGTCTCCACCAAAAAAAGACTGAAAAATGTCTCCGAATAAATCTTCAAAGCCAGAGAAATCTCCCGAAAAGCCACCGCCTGCCCCCTGCTCAAACGCGGCCCAACCGAACTGGTCATACTGCTGACGCTGCTCTGGATTGCTCAGAACGCTATACGCATCCGTCACCTCTTTGAACTTCTCTTCTGAGGCCTTATCTCCCTGGTTCTTATCTGGATGATACTTAATAGCTAACTTGCGATACGCCTTCTTGATCTCATCTTGGGACGCCGAACGAGAAACTCCAAGCAACTCGTAACAATCTTTCTTGGACACAGTAACTCTCTCCTCGGTGATGCCTTTCTATGAATGCCTGAAAAACTCCTGGCTAGCTCCATATCCTACGGATAGCTTTTCGCTCAAATTCGTTATCCTCGTGTAAAGCGAAAACCCTAAGAAGTATCTCCACCAGGGATTATAAACCAGTGCTCAGGCGTTGGGTGGTAGAATGCCAGATTCGCACCTACTACCCAACTCTCTCAGTAAAAAATACCAATAGGCTTCCAGAGGGAGCTCCTGAGGGCTCCCTTACTGAAAACTACTCCCGCACTTCCTCAAAGTCTGCATCAACAACATCATCGTCCGCTGCGTTACTCTGTGCCCCAGAATCACTTGCTCCATTACTGCTGCCAGCCCCAGCTCCACCGTCTGCAGAAGAAGCTGCCTGTTCTTCTGCAGCCTTCTTGTAGACCATTTCAGAAACCTTATGCGCTGCCGTGGTGAGCTCCTCTGTCGCATTTTTAATGCCTTCAAGATCGTCAGCCTCAAGCGCCTTTTTTGCGTTTTCAAGAGCAGTATCTACGCTCCCGCGCTCCTCCGCTGATAACTGTTCCCCAAGCTCAGCAACTTGCTTCTCTGTGCTATACACGAGCGAATCAAGTCCGTTTCTTGCTTCAACTTTCTCTCTTCGCTGTTTATCCTCGTCAGCATTCGCCTCAGCGTCTTTCACCATTTGATCGATCTCTTCATCCGTAAGACCAGAGCTTGCGGTAATCTGAATCGATTGCTCCTTTCCAGTTCCGAGATCCTTCGCGGATACATGAACAATCCCATTTCCATCAATATCGAAAGTCACCTCAATTTGCGGCACTCCTCTTGGAGCCGGTGGAATACCAACAAGCTCAAATCTACCAAGAGTCTTGTTATCCCCTGCCATCTCTCGCTCACCCTGCAGCACATGTATTGAAACTGCTGGCTGATTATCCGCCGCAGTAGAGAACACCTGACTCTTCCGCGTTGGAATCGTAGTGTTCTTCTCGATAAGCTTCGTAGCCACTCCGCCGTAGGTCTCAATACCGAGACTCAAAGGAGTAACATCAAGAAGGAGAACATCCTTCACGTCTCCCTGAAGAACACCCGCCTGCACTGCGGCACCGATGGCTACTGCCTCATCTGGATTCACATTCTTCGAAGCATCTTTCCCAAAAATTGCCTTTACTCGAGCCTGAACCGCCGGCATCCGAGTCATCCCCCCAACAAGAATAACATCGTCTATTTCGTTAGCAGAAAGACCTGCGTCTTTGAGCGCAGTTCGGCACGGGTCATCAAGCCTTTTGAGCAAATCTTCACAAAGCGCCTCAAACTTTGAACGTGAAATTTTCACGTTCAAATGCTTTGGACC
>RFPC01000127.1 GCA_009926305.1 bacterium | reverse complement strand
TGCTCTAGTCCACGTGAACGAATGATCTCACTTGGAGCCCCACCAGTCTTAAAAGCTTCCTCGAACACATCCTTCGCCATTTTTCCACTAATTGAGCCCTGGTCGATAAGACGAATGAGCTCTCCAAGATGTTGTGCAGAGATTGGGGATTCCGCAGTTGAGAGGCCGTCTTTTTTTAATAAGCCAAAGAGCTCGGATGATATCCAATTACATGCGGCTTTCGCATTTTTACAGACACCGAGACACTCCATGAAGTATTCAACATCATCTCGTTCTGCCGTCAGGACGCTTGCATCGTAGCTACTCAGGTCAAGCTCTTCCATTAAGAAGACTCTTAGCTCCTCTGGTAGCTTAGGCATATTTGAACGAACCTTCTCAATCCAACTCTCTTCAACAACAAGTGGCGGAAGATCCGGATCGGGAAAATAACGATAGTCAGCAGATTCCTCCTTCGAGCGCATTGGATGGGTTGTTCCTGTAGCGCTGTCAAAAAGCCTCGTTTCTTGTACTACCTTGTCGCCAGCTTTGAGAATCGCCAGTTGGCGGGCGATTTCATAGTGTAGAGCCCGCTCGACGAATTTAAAGGAGTTAATGTTTTTTACTTCGGTTCGAGTTCCGAATTTAAGTTCTCCTTGAGGTCTCAACGATATGTTTGCATCACACCTTAAGCTGCCTTCCTCCATGTTTCCGTCGCTTATTCCGAGATAGCGCGCTATCTGACGGAGCGTTTTAAGGTAAGCGCCTGCTTCAGCCGGAGACCGGATGTCGGGCTCTGAAACAACTTCCAAGAGAGGAACGCCGGCACGATTCAAATCAACAAGTGAGGCTTTTGTTCTTGGATCGTGGATATTTTTCCCAGCATCCTCTTCCATATGGATTCGAGTAATACCTACGGTTCGCTCGATTTCCTCTGTCCGAATAATGAGTTGTCCATGTTCACAAATTGGCTCATCAAATTGAGATATCTGATATCCCTTTGGGAGATCTGGATAGAAGTAATGCTTACGCGCGAAGCGGTTGAATCGGCGGATTTCACAGTTGAGCGCAATTCCCAACATGATAGCACTTTCAGCTACTTGCTTGTTCAAAACCGGTAGGCTTCCCGGGAGTCCAAAGGTAAGGGGATCGATGTTCGCATTTGGATCAGCCCCGAAGGCAGCTGATGCACGTGAAAAAATTTTCGACTCAGTTGAGAGTTGTATGTGAACTTCAAGACCGATGACTGTTTCGTAATCCATGGGAGGTATTTCCTTCATTCAGAGTATCTATTTTGGACTTTGCAAGTGCCAGTCTGTTTCTCTCTGGTATGCTTGGGCTACAGACAGAAGTCGGTGTTCGTCCCAAGCAGGTGAAATAAGCTGCAGCCCGACGGGAAGCCCTTGGCTGTCGAATCCGCACGGAATGCTCATAGCAGGAATTCCTGCGAGGCTCGCCGGAATAGTGAAAATATCGGCCAGATACATCTGGAGTGGATCCGCCGTCTTTTCTCCAATGCCAAAAGCGGTATCTGGCGTCGTCGGGCAGATGATGATGTCACAGTCATTCTGAAATGTCTGATGGAAATCCCGCTGAATCAAAGTTCGAACTTTTTGAGCCTTTTTGTAGTAAGCATCGTAGTAACCTGAGGACAATACATAGGTTCCGATAAGGATACGAAGCTGTACTTCGTCTCCAAATCCTTCGCTACGAGAGCGTGTATAGAGATCGGCCAGGTTTGTGATATTTGTAGCTCTTTGCCCATAACGGACGCCATCAAATCGGGCGAGGTTAGATGATGCTTCTGCAGGTGCTACCACGTAATATGTCGCAACAGCGTACTCGGTATGAGGGAGCGATACCTCAACTCGCGTTGCACCAAGTTTTTCGAGTTGTTGAATGGCCTCCTCGACCCGTTGCGAGACCTCGGGATTAATCCCAGTGAGAAGATACTCTTTTGGAACGCCAATACGGAGCCCTGAACAAATATTCTCTAGAGGTTCTTCCCATTTCGTAACGGGCTGCTTTACTGATGTTGAGTCTTTTCTGTCATATCCAGCCATCAGGCGAGCAAGTAATGCACAGTCTTTTGCACTTACTGCCATCGGGCCGGCTTGATCCAACGAAGAGCCGAAAGCGATTAATCCGTATCGACTAATGCGTCCGTATGTCGGTTTCAGACCCGAGATGCCACAAAATGCCGCTGGTTGGCGAATCGAACCTCCAGTATCTGTTCCCAGTGCTCCCTGGCAAAGATCGGCAGCAACCGCAGCCGCGGAGCCTCCGCTTGATCCACCTGGAACTCGTGTTGTGTCCCACGGATTTTGCACGACGCTGTAGGCCGAGTTTTCATTTGAGGAGCCCATCGCAAATTCATCGAGGTTCGTTTTTCCAAGTGAGAAGGCCCCCGCATCAAATAGGTTCTCAACACATGTAGCAGTGAATGGCGAAGAGTAGCCCTCAAGAAACTTACTGCCACACGTTGTCACGCCACCTTCGATAGTAAAAATATCTTTAATGCCGAGAGGTGCTCCACGTAATGGATATTCCTCGGTTGGCCCCCCGAGCTCATCTGCTGCCTTCGCAGCCCGAAGTGCTGATTCCCGATCGACCGAAATGAAAGCACCAAGTGAAGTATGCTCTTCAATGCGTTCGAGAAGTGCTTGGGTAAGCTCAACTGATGAAATTTCTTTTTTTGAGAGTTTCTCAAGAGTATCAGTGAGCGTTACGCGGTGAGACTCAGACATATGGTTTCTCCAGTAAACGGAATTTCTCTCATTACTAGCGGTTAATGGGATTCTTGATCGATAACCAATGGGACTTTAATAAAATTTCCAGAACGTTCGGGAACATTTGCAAGTATCTGCTCTTTGTTTTCATACTCCTCAGATTCGTCCTCGCGATATGCATTTACCGCACCGTGGACGTGGCTAAGGGGTTCAACTTCATCAGTGTCTACCTCATTAAGCTGTTCAATATACGACAATATGTTCGTGAGTCTCTCGCTGACAAGTGCAGTGCGTTCTTCAGGAATAGTGAGTCGAGCAAGATTGGCTATCTTTTTCACCTGATTCGTATCGATCACGATATTTTTAGAATTGCTCATAGTTCGTTTACTTTTTATCTCAACCCGTTCGTCTTCTATCCCTTGCTGTGTTCTCTGCACGTTCCACTGCTACGGAATCTTTACTGCTACGGAATCTTTACTGCTACGGAATCTTTACGAAGAGAATTCCCTCAAGCCGTTTACCCGCCGGCCTCCCTTCTGATTCTTCAGGTGAGGCCTTTGCAGCCCGAAAGGAGTCTGAAACGAAGTTCTACTCTTTTTCGCATCTTTTAACTCCCTATAGCGTTATACTGCGGGTTTGTGAAAAAATAAAGAATCACATGTGCTTAGTATGGGGGTATCTATTTGATTTAGGAACCGTTTCGCCCACACTATCATCCCACAAATAAGGTAGGCATCCTCTCAATAAGAGAGGAGGATGCAGAATACGGGTCTTCTCACAGAATGGCAAAACAGGGTTCTAAAAAGAAGTTCGACTATGATCTGCTCGTAATTGGGTGTGGTCCAGCTGGCCAAAGAGCTGCGGTACAGGCGGCAAAGCTCAAGAAGCGAGTTGGGGTTATCGATAAGCGTGAGGTCGTAGGGGGCGTATGCGTTCATACTGGGACTATCCCGAGTAAGTCTTTTAAGGAGGCCGTAGTATTTCTCTCTGGCTACCGGCAGAGAAGCGTTTATGGAGCTGGATATCGGGTAAAGAGCGATATCGAGATGTCTGACTTGACCTTTCGTTGTCACCGAATCACACAGATTGAAATCGATGTCATTCACCACCAGCTTCAAAGAAATGGCATTGATATCATTCCCGGACACGCTTCCTTTGTTGATGAACATACGTTAGAGATTCAGTCCAGTGGCGGAGTAATAAGAAAGAGCGCTGAGATTATTCTGATTGCAGTCGGTGCTCGACCACGAAGACTTCCAGAAGTTCCGTTTGATGGCAGCCACATCTTTGACAGTGATGATATCTTGGAGATGTCTCGCATTCCAAGGGATCTCGTGGTGGTAGGTGGCGGGGTCATTGGGACCGAATACGCATCCATGTTCGCAGCGCTTGGTGTGAATGTCACTATTGTTGATGCTAGAAAACGATTACTCGGTTTTGTTGATGAAGAGATTATAGAAACACTTCAATATCAGCTCCGTTCACTTGGGGTCACACTTCGACTCGGAGAAGAAGTAGCGGCATGTGAACTCAAAAAAGATTCGAATCAGGTCATAACGCGATTAAATAGCGGTAAAGTACTTGTTTCTGATGCACTCCTATTTTCCGCTGGTAGAGTAAGTGCGACGGATGATTTATCGCTCGATAACATTGGGCTCGTACCCGATGAACGAGG
>RFPC01000126.1 GCA_009926305.1 bacterium | reverse complement strand
GTAGCAGCAAAAGTAGAATCTACTCCAAAGCCAACCAAGCCTAAAAACCAGCAAGAGCTAGAGGAGTACCTCAGGAAGCAACGAGAACAGAATCGAGGAGCAGTTGTTGAAGAGCCATTACGAGCGCCAGAAACGACTACTCCAGAAGTGCAGCCCCGTATTCATCCTACTGAGCAGCCATTAGTTCGCCCAATGGAGACCCCCCAGCCGATGACGAGTCCAAAGATTGACGTTCAGACACAACCGTTGCACCGACTTTTTCAGCAGCCGAATGAAGAGTTAAGAGCAGTTACGGATACTTCGCCTCAGGTTCGTCAACAAAGAGAGTTAGCTGCCAAGCAACGAGCGAAAGCAAAGAAGCAAATGAGAAATAGAGGTGGAATCGGTGTGAGTGGCGAAGGGGTTGAAGTTCCGTACGGGCTTAAGTGGGTTGAGGGTGAGCGGTTTGCAGTCATCGCAACTGCAGTGAGGCACGACTATAAGGCTTCTCCCGATATTCTTCTCAGAAAACGGCAGGTTACAAAGATAAAGACTTTCTTTGGTGAATTTGAGTATTTAAGCTGGTCTCTTCCCCGTTACTAGATGCCCACTCTCTTCAGATGCTGATACAGAGTTGATTAAGTATCCAATCCATAACAGGATGAAGTTCGGCAGGAAAACCCCCTGAGCTATTGGAGCTAACGCGTGGAGCAGGCAAGGAACAAAGAGTCCTTATATTCTGATCTGATGGACTGTGGTGACTCGCTACGCTCTGTTGAATTCTCGTTTCGTCAGCCCCACAGGTTGGATACTGTTTTAGGCTTTGATCTTGTGGTCGATGATGGATATCTCGCGGAGGGAGAACTTCCAATCCGTCTTGATGTATTGGGAAGCAAGGAAGCACTTGATAGAGAGTTCTCTCACCTGGAGCTTTCAGGGGGACCGCTCCGTTCGGCGTTACCAGCACTCCTGGCACAAGCAACATGGGACCCGAGTGCTGATGTGCGAGTGTCTGCCATTGGCATGATAGGAAAGATGGTTCAGGAGCAGGTCAATGCTGGAAGTCTTATGAAGCATGAACTTGAGGGAATCCATGAAGCACTACAGCAGTTATCTCGTGTTCCCTTAAATCATCCTCCTGTCCTAGACACTCAAGAGGAGAGCCCAGTAGCACTTCCCATCAAAGCGGGAACACCTGCTGGAGCTATGACAAAAGAAAGGGTGCGGCTGGCAATTGTTAAATGTTTAGACCAGCCTGCTTTCGGCGAGTTTCGACCTTCTATCTCTGATATTTTTTCCGTTTTGAAATCAATGAAAGATCCCCACTTGTCTTTTTCATTGATTGAACACCTGCATGACCGAGTTCTAGAAAACTACTCGTCTGATGAGAGGCAAAAAGGGATCGAGAAGCAGCTTGATGTCTTGCATGAGCTTCCGAACGCACTTGCGGCTGACTTGCTGGGACGATTGAGAGAGCGTTCTCCAGAGTTTGTCGAGGAACGAATGAGGATCCTCTTAGGGCAGCGCAAGCCGTTGCAAGCAGAGAAGCTGTTAAGAGTGATTAATGAGCTATATGAGCAAGATATTCCCTTTAGAAAAGGGTTTCTTGAGCTCATTTTAAGAGAAGAGTTTGCTCCTGGGCTCAAGCTCGTGGCATGCAAGCTTGGGGCATCAACTGAAGCGTTGATAGACGGGTTATCTGATTCCCATAAAAAAGTCAGGGCGGCATGTGGAGACCAGTTGCAAAGGCGAACCCTCTCGGATGAACATATTGCTCTGATAGGAGAGCATCTTCAAGCGGAGCGTCCTCGGGATGTACGTCGTATTGCAGCAACGATCTTGTGTCAATTAGAGGACACTACAGCTGCAAGCCCGAGGTTATTATCGGGGCTTACTGATAGAGACTCTAAAGTTTGTAACCTTTCTGCCTTGGCATTAGCTCGATCGCATGATCTTACAGCCGCTTTCCTCTATTCAAGAGCAGCGCTGAAGCAATATGACTCGAGTCGTAAATATCCCGTTATTATCTTTCTCTATTCTTTAGATAGAAATCAGTCTGTCTTGCCAGCAAATCTTTTTCCACTACTGAGCGATATCGTTTCTTCTCCGATAGAGCCTCGCAAGGTTCGGGAAGTCTGCACTGAGATTATTGTGCGTCATGCAGAGCCAGAATATTCGAAGCGAGTTCTATTAAGACTCAGGTCTGAGGTGGGTCCGACAATGAAGGAATTCTTGAATGATATTCTGAAGCAGATAGGCTAAGGCCTGGGGCTGAAGCTCAAGGTGGTTCGGGATATTTTCAATCGCAGCATGAAAGAAGCGCTAAAGTTCGGATTATCATTGAGTGCCGTTGTGTTCGAGCTGGGGAAAGATTGAGCTCTTCGAGAGGCCTATCGAGGAGGGGTTTAGGGGGGCAGTAAAGCATCCTGTGAGTGCAGTGAGCATGAGAGTCCCTGCAGAGAGTTTTTATAACGGATTTTTGTCGTTATTCGATATTACTCTCTTTCTCCCCCTCATATTACTCCCCTGAGGGGTCTTCATTAAATCTTGGGAGCTCAGACAGCAGTTGACGCACTCCTTTACTGTAGTGATAAAGAGCAATGCGGGTAAGGCGGACTACTCCTCGTGGATTAGAAAGGTCTTGCAGTGACCGTTCGGCGCAGTGGAGAGCATTACCGAACGAAAGGCTTGCTTTGAGTAATGATTGAAGGAGTTGTTGGGATGTTTCTGCATCTTTACTTTTCAAGTCCAGAGCGAGGCTAGCCTGATCCATCCGTTCTTTCTCATTCAGAGCTTCATCCATGAGTGATTCGGCGTCGGTCAAGGCGCCACATCGCACTGTATCGATTGATTCAGCACAATTCTTTATAAGGTCCATAGTTCCGATTAGAGCACGGCTGCATCTTGGATATTGTCCGAGGAGGGACTCAATGAGCTCTAGTGCCTGAGCGGTATCAGAGGCGGTTGCGGGGTGTTCTGCCCCTTCTAGCGCCTGTTCAAATTGTCTTCGAGCTCGTAGGGGTGTTGGGTCTTTGTCGAATTCCATAGAGCAGATCCTGAAAATCGTTAAATATTGTGTTGGCAATTATCATCGCTACTCTGGTGTCGGTAATCAAAAAAAAGGCGGGTTTCCCGCATTCGCCTCGTTTTTTAGGCTCAAGATGAGCAAGGTGAAGTGGGATGCTTTGTCTTTATAAGGGAGTGTTTCGTTCCGAGGGGTCCTCAGGTATACTGAGCAACGCGTCAGAAGGTCGGATTTTTATGTGTTATTCTAGTAAATTACTGCATATCGGGATTATGTTGGCCCTCCTGATTGGATGGGTGAGTAGTGCGAGTGCTGAGGAGTGGACTTTTGAGAGTTCTTTGCGTGAAGTAGAGCGGCTTTCTTCTGAGGGGAGTTTCCCTGGAGCGTTGAGAGAGCTTGAGAGAGCTCGGGGTTATTTGTTGGACCAGAAAAACGAGCGAGTGAAGAAGTTTTTCCCGAATACAATTAGTGAAGCAGCTGGTGAAAAGATAGAGGTCAGTGTAGCGCTTGGACTAACGAATATGACTCGGCTTTATAAGGGAAAGAACATTGAGTTTAAGCTCTCGCTATTAGGGGGTGGCAAATCGATCTCATCGAACGAGGACTCAGGTTTGGGGCGGATGGCTGCCATGATACAAAAGGAGGATGGTGGTGTTGCTCTGGAGATCGGGGGGCGCTCGGCTCTCCTTGATGAGAGTGGCGCGAGACCGGAGCTTTCAATTTTCTTAAAAAGTGGGGGAATTTTTAAACTTGAGGGACGTAACAATATTACGAGTGCTCAGTTGAAGGGATTCGCGGCAAAGATAGACATCAAGGGACTTGATAGCTATTTAGAGGGTGCTCCCTAGGAGAGAGTTTTTTTTGAGGCCTGAAAGGGGATAGGAATATGGCGAAGTTAACGAGTAAGTACCGTTCTCATACATGTGGAGAGCTTCGTAGTGGGGATGTCGGGAGTGAAGTGACTCTTTCAGGGTGGATCATGCGTAAGCGTGACCATGGGGGAGTTTTATTTGTGGATCTTCGTGACCACTATGGGATTACTCAAGTTATCTTTCATGACGCGCACCTAGAAGAGCTTCAGAAAATTCGTCTTGAGAGTGTTGTTACCGTCACGGGAAAGGTATTGGCGCGTGAGGCTGAGTTAGTGAACCCGAAGTTACAGACGGGTGAAGTAGAGGTGCATTGCGAAGCATACACCGTGCAGGGCCATTCGGAGGTTCTTCCGTTTCAAGTAGCGGAAGATGATAATGCTCCAGAGGCGATGCGTCTTCAGCAGCGGTTTTTAGAGCTTCGACGAGAGGGGCTCCACGAAAATATCGTGAAGCGGTGTGAGATTATAGCGAGCATCAGAGAGATCATGCACGATCTCGGGTTTCGCGAATACCACACGCCGATTCTAACGAGTAGTTCTCCAGAAGGAGCCCGAGACTTTATTGTCCCTTCGAGGCGGCACCCTGGAAAATTCTATGCACTGCCCCAAGCTCCGCAGCAGTTTAAGCAGCTGATCATGATCTCTGGGTTTGACCGGTACTTTCAGATTGCACCGTGTTTTCGGGATGAGGATGCTCGGGCTGATCGTTCGCCTGGGGAGTTCTATCAGATAGACATTGAGATGTCTTTTGTGGAGCAG